>JAGRMP010000417.1 GCA_020441225.1 Maritimibacter sp.
GCATCGCCGTTCTGACCTCGGTTTCCGGTGGCACCACCGGCCTCGCCGAAAAGATCTCCGCGGAACTCGACGGCATGCAGCCGGCCGACTACCTCGACGGCTGATCGGCAGCCCGCACCGCAAGAATCCTGAGAGGGCTGCGCCGAGACCGGCGCGGCCCTTTCGGCCTGCGTGACGCCTCGCGCAACCCCGCCGACCCACACGAAATCGTGCAAAACAAGTGCCTTAGGCGGGGGATCGTTGCCAAAAAGTGCGAAGACCACCGCAACGTCACGTCCCAGACCATCTTTCGCCCAATTTCATGGGCAGTTTGACCGCAACGACCGCCGGGTTCCGGCGTAATGAGGGAAAGGACAAGACATGCGCTCGGTATTCATCCTGGTGCTGGTACTCGGCGTCGGCCTTGCCGGATTCGCCGTCTACATGGCCAAGGGCGTGTTCGGCGATTACCAGGCAGCGCTGGCGGCGGAACGGGCCGCCCGCAGCGCGATCGTCAAGACAGTCGACGTCTACGTGGTCAACAAGACGGTCCGCTACGGCGACCAGATCACCGAGGACAACATCCGCCAGGTTGCCTGGCCGGAGACCGCAATGCCGAAGGGCGTGTTCACGAGCCTCGACACGCTGTTCCCGGAAGGTGAAAAGCAATTCCGCACCGCGCTGCGCACCATGGAAGAGAACGAGCCCATCCTGGCTGTCAAGGTGACGAAACCCGGCGAAGATGCGGGCGTGGCCTCGCGGCTTTCCGACGGGATGCGCGCCTTCGCGATCAAGGTCGATGTGACCTCGGGCGTGTCGGGCTTCCTGACCCCCGGCGACCGGGTGGACGTGTACTGGACCGGACGCACGGAATCGAACGGCGAACGCCGCGAGGTGACCAAACTGATCCAGACCAACCTGCATATCATCGCCATCGACCAGACCACGGACATCGAGCGGACCGGCCCCAGCGTCGCGCGCACCATCACCGTCGAAGGCACGCCTGACGAAGTCGCGCGGCTGAACCTCGGCCAGCTCTCGGGCCGCTTGACCCTCGCGCTTGTCGGTCATGGCGACGAAACCGTCTCCGGGCCGATCGAGATCGACCACGACGCGCTGCTCGGAATCGAGCGCGAGGTCCGCGAAGTGCGGGAACAGCCGCAAGTCTGTAGCGTGACGACCAACAAGGGCGGCGAACGCGTCGTCACCCAGATCCCCTGCCCGACCAACTAGGACCGAAGCAGGACAAGGCACGGACCCGGGAAGCACCCACCGTTTGATCCGGGGCGCGCAACGACGCCCCCGAAGACCAGGGCCGGCCCTCCGCACATGGCGGAGGACCGGCCCGACTGCGTTTCCGGACGGCCACAGGGCAGAAGGGCGGCCGCCACGCTTTCACTTTTTCAACCAAATCACCGAGCGAAGCCGGGGTGTTGCGCTTCCGCCTCAACGTTTTCCAACCTTACCCTTGGTGAACTTGCAAAAAACCAATTTCTGCCGCAATGTGCGCCAGTACAAACATGCCCAGACCCGTGGTTCAAACGGGCGGAGCAAGACGAGCAGTGCGGACCGGCCCAGGCAAAGCGGGACGGGACGGGAACCAGACAGGGGGCCAACCCCGACATCAAGACGTGATCGGAGAGGCAGGATCACTATGACATCGAACGCATTTTTCAAGGCCGCCCTGTTCGGGCTCGGCCTTGCCGTTGCCCAGCTACCGGGCAGCGCAACCGGCGAGACTCTCAAGGTTCTCTCCGGCGAAGCCACCGGCGCGCTCAACGTGCCGATGAACCGTGCCGTGGTGGTCGAAAGCGACGAACCCTTCGCTGAACTGTCCATCGCCAACCCGGGCATCGCCGATATCTCGACCCTGTCGGACCGCACGATCTACGTGCTCGGCAAGGCTCCGGGACGCACGACACTGACGCTTCTGGCGCCCGACGGGCGACTGTTGACCAATGTCGAGGTCCGGGTGACCCCCGACGTCGCAGAATTCAAGGAGCGGCTGCGCCAGATCCTTCCCAGCGAGAACATCGAAGTCCGCACGGCAAACGACGGGATCGTCCTCTCCGGCACCGTCGGCTCGACCAGCGCGCTCGACCGCGCCCTCGACCTCGCCCAGCGTTACGCACCGGATCGGGTGTCGAACCTGATGAACGTCGGCGGGACCCAACAGGTCATGCTGAAAGTGCGGTTCGCCGAAGTCGAGCGTTCCGTGGCAAAGACCCTGTCGAGTGAAATGGGCTTCTCCGGCTCCTTCGGCGGCGGCATCGTGCCCGGCTCCCCGACACTCGACATCGGCGGCATCTCGTCGGGTGGCGGTCAGGTCAGCCTGGGCGTCGGCACCGGCGCGCTGCAGTTCCAGATGTTGCTCACCGCGCTCGAGAACAAAGGCATGGTTCGCACGCTCGCCGAACCCAACCTGACCGCTTTGTCCGGCCAACAGGCCTCGTTCCTCGCCGGCGGCGAATACCCGGTCCCGGTGGACGATGGCGACAACGGCATCACGATCGACTACCGGCCGGTCGGCGTGCAGCTCGGCTTCACCCCGCGGGTCGTGGATGGCGACATCATCAACCTGCAACTCGAAACCTCGGTTTCGGCGCC
>JAGRMP010000044.1 GCA_020441225.1 Maritimibacter sp.
TTCCACGGCGTGATCGCCGCGACCACGCCCACCGGCTGCTTGATGGTCACGATCCGCTTGTCGGGCGCATGTCCCGGGGTGACCTCGCCGTAAGCGCGCCGCGCCTCCTCGGCGAACCATTCGATGAAGCTCGCCCCGTAGGCAATCTCGCCTTTCGCCTCGGCCAGCGGCTTGCCCTGTTCGGCGGTCAGGATCGCGCCCAGATCGGCCTGGTTCTCCATCATCAGATCGAACCAGCGGCGCAGGACCTGGCCGCGCTCTTTCGCGGTGCGCGCGGCCCAGCCGTGCCGGGCAGCCTCGGCCGCATCGATGGCGTCGCGGGTTTCCGCCGCGCCGAGAGCGGGCACATGGCCGATCACCCGGCCCGTCGCCGGGTCGGTCACGGCAATCCCGGTCTCGGGGTCGGCGTCGATCCAGCGCGCGCCGACAAGAGCCGCCTGTCGCAGAAGCGACGGATCTTTGAGTTGGGGCATGGGCATGGTAAGTCCTCCTTGCGTTTCCGTTTCGACCGGGGTCCGTCCGACCGCCCGGTGCCGTCAACGCCTGCACCCCGGGCGGCCGCGACCGTCCCGCTCTCCATGTCCGCATGCCCGGGTCGCGTCAACCCGGATGGAACGCCGCACCGGCGTCACCGCACCGCGCCGCAAGCTCCGGCAGGCGGCACGCGGTCGATCCACGCGGGCCGTACACAGATACTTGGAGCGGATCGGGGTTTCCGCGGTGCGCTGCGCGGGGGGCGAACCTGCGACCCGTGGACGCTTGGCCAGAAGGGTGACGGCCCGCAGCGGCCGTAGTGGGGTCGCAGCGGCGATACCTTGCCCGGTCCCTGCCGGAAATCGTGCATTCCGTCGACCGTGCGCCTATTGAAATCGGCACCTGGGTGCGCCGACCAGATCGCTGCGGTCTCAGGCGGGAATATCCATATCGATCAGCACCTTGCACTGCGTCGTCCGGTGCCGCAGCGCCTCGAATGCGGACGGGGCTTCGGTCAGCGTCACGACGTCCGATACCAGATGCTGCGGCGCGTACCGCCCGGAATCGAGCGCATCGATCGAGGTGGCGAATTCGTGCATGTTGAAGAACACCGACATCACCACGTTGACCTCTTTCGAGATCGCGCGAAAGCTGTCGAGCTTGTCGGTCCCGGTGCACAGGCCCAGCACACAGACGGTGCCGCGAGGACGCACGAGGTCGATGCAATGGTCGATCAGACCCACCTTGCCGACGCATTCGAAAACGATGTCCGGCGCACCGCCACAGGCCGCGGCGACGCGTTCGGCCATGTCGGGGCGCGAGACGACGAAACCGCTCGCCCCGAGTTCCTCCGCGCGATCGCGCTGGTGGGCATGCAGATCGGCGGCGACGATGCTGCCGGCGCCCATGCGCCGCGCCCAGTAGACCACGGCGAGTCCGATCGCCCCGGCGCCGACGACCAGCACCCGGTCGCCCGGCTTCATCCCCGAGCGCATCACGCCGTGCAGCGCCACGGCCAGCGGCTCGGCCAGGGCGCCGTCGGCGAGCGAGATGCCCCACGGCAACTTGCGCAGCTGCCGCCCGGCCAGGGCGGCGTATTCGGCGTAGCCGCCGCCGATCAGCTCCATGCCGTTTTCGCACCACGCCGGCTCGCCGGCCCGGCACGCCGCGCACTGACCGCAGCCCTTGAGTGGCGCCGCAGCCACCAGGTCGCCGGGCTTCAGACCGGTCACATCCGGGCCGACCTCGAGCACCTCGCCCGAGAACTCGTGGCCGATCACCTCGCCGCCGGCGAGGCCGAACGTCGGGTCCTCGGTCATGTGCAGATCGCTGCCGCAGATGCCGCAGCGGCAGACCTTGAGCACGACCTCGTCGGCGCGCGGCGCGGGGTCGGGCCTGTCGGTCGCGCGAAGGGGTTTTCCGAACGCATCGAACACCAGGGCCTTCATGCACGGTCTCCTTCGGTCTGGACCAGGGTTCGTCGGGTCGGGAACCATGGGGCGTCGACGACGCGGCGCGACAGGCCCCAGAGCCCCTCGCGGAAGTACAGCGCACAGACCAGCGTCAGCAGCCCCAGGACGATCAGATAGCTCGCACCGAACTCGCCGAACCAGCGGTCGGCGAAGAAGTAGATCACCGCACCGATAAGCACGCCTTCGAGGCTGCCGATGCCGCCGATCATCACGATGAAGATCGCCAGGTTCGCCCAGTTCATGTCGAAGGCCGAGGGCGGCGTGATCCGCAGCTGGGCCATGAAATACACCGACCCGGCGAAGCCCGACCCGACGGCCGCGGCGAGGAAGATCAGGAACCGCAGACGCTGCACGTCGACGCCCTGGCTCTGTGCCGCGACCGGGTTGTCGCGCATCGCGGTGAGGGCGATCCCGTAGCGGCTGCGCAGGAGAAGATAGCTGCCGCCCATCGTCACCAGAAGCAGCAGCGCCGCCAGCAGCGACGCGGCGACCGCGCGCTGATCGGCCGAGAACTGGGTCATCACCCTGAGGCTCATCCCCGCGCCGCCGTTGACCAGCGGCATGTTCGTCGCCACCAGCCGCATGGCCTCGGCCATCACCCAGGTGCCGATGGCGAAATAGGGGCCCTCGAGGCGATGCAGGAGCGCATAGGTCGGAACCGCCAGGATCGCCGGGGCGATCATGCTGAGGCCGACCGCGACGAACGGGTTCACGCCCAGGGTCTGGGCCATCACGAACATCGCATAGGCGGCCACGCCGACGAAAGCCTGCTGCCCGACCGACACCAGGCCGCCGTACCCGGCCAGCATGTTCCACATCTGGGCGACCGCGATGTAGCACGCGAGCGTGACCACGTCGCGGATCAGACCCTGCGACGCCCACCAGGGCATCGCCACGATGGCACCGATGGCCAGGGCGCAGAGCACGAGCGCCACCCGGCCCGAAAGGGTCATGCGCTGGACACGAAAGCTGGTCATGGGGCGCTCCTCAGGATTTCCGCTTGAAGATGCCTTGCGGCTGAATGGCAAGGACCGCAAGGAAGACGATGTGGCCCGCGAGGATGCCGAAGCCGGGATTGATCCGGAACCCGATCGCCTGGCTGACGCCCAGGATCATCGCCCCGGTGAAGGCCCCCCAGATCGAGCCCAGCCCGCCGATGATGACGGCCTCGAAGGCGTAGATGAGCTGGAACGGCCCGTCGGCCGGCGCCACCGTCGAGCGCATCGCCTGGAAGGTCGCGGCAAATCCGAGGATCCCGACCGAGATCGCCGTTGCCGCGGCATAGACCCCGCGCGGGTTCACCCCGACCATCGCCGCCGCCTCGACATCGGCGGATGCCGCCCGGAGCGACCGCCCGAAGCGGGTGAACTTCAGCGTCGCGTCGAGCCCGGCTGTCAGCAGGGTGGCACAGGCCAGAACGATCAGCGGCAGCACGCCGACGAACAGCGGGCCGATCATCACCGACGCCTGCTGGATGCCGCCGCCCGAAAGCGCCCGGGTATCGGCCGACCAGACCACCAGCATGGCGTTCTGCAACGCGATCGACAGCCCGAAGGTGGCGATCAGCGACGGCAGCGGATCGTCTCCCACCACCCGGTTCAACAGCGCGCGCTGCAACAGCCAGCCGATGGCGAGGCCGATAGGCACCAGGGTCATCAGCACGGTCCAGGGGCCGAGACCGAAGGCCCCGGCAAGCGAAATGCCGATCAGCGCCAGCAGCACGACGAGATCGCCATGGGTGACGTTGACGATCTTCATCACGCCGAACATCAGCGCCATGCCGAGCGCATATTGCGCATACAGCCCGCCCAGCAGGATGCCCTGCACAATTCCTTCAAGCCAATGCATCGTCTGCTCCGAAATAGGCCGCGCTGATTGCGTCGCGACTGATCTCGCTGGAGTTGCCCTGCAGCGTCACATGCCCTTCGAGCAGGCAATAGAGCCGCTCGGAGGCGCGTTGGGCCAGGCCGACATCCTGTTCGACCAGCACCAGCGCGGTGCCGTTGGCCGTGATCGACGGCAGGGCCGCGTAGATCTCGCGCACCACCTTGGGCGCGAGGCCGAGGCTGACCTCGTCGCACAGGAGAATGCGCGGCTGTGCCAGAAGCGAGCGGCCGATCGACACCATCTGTTGCTGACCGCCCGAGAGGTTCTCGACCGGCGTGCGGGCCTTCTCGTGCAGGATCGGAAACAGCTCGAACACCCGGTCTATCGTCCAGGGCTCGCCGGCCGGTGTGGCGGCGTGTTCGAGCGCGACGCGCAGGTTTTCCTCGACCGTCATGCCGACGAACAGGCGCCGCCCCTCGGGCACGATCGCAACGCCGTTCGACACCATCTTGTGCGGCGCGGTGCCGCCCACGGGCGTTCCGTCGAGCAGCACCATGTCGCGCGCCACCGGCAAGAGCCCCATGATCGAGCGCAGCAATGTGGATTTTCCGGCCCCGTTCGCACCGATCAGCGCGACCGTTTCGCCGGACCCGACCGTGATGTCGATGCCGTGCAGCGCGCGCATATCGCCGTAGCCGGCAATCAGACCTTGGGTGGCCAGAAGCGGTCTCATGCCTCGACCCCCATGTAGACGCGTTTGACGTCCGGGTCTTCGATCACATCCGCCGGCAGGCCCTCGGCGATCTTCTCGCCGAAGTCGAGCACCAGCAGACGGTCCGCAACCGCGAACAGCGCGTGCAGCACGTGTTCGATCCAGACGATGGTGATGCCGCCGTCGCGAATGCGCCGGATCAGGGCCACGAGGTCGCGCCCCTCGTCATCGGTCAGGCCACCGGCGATCTCGTCGAGCAACAGCAGGCTCGGACGGCCGGCCAGGGCCCGCGCAAGCTCCAGCCGTTTGCGGTCCAGGAGCGTCAGGCTGCCGGCATTCACGTTGGCGCGCGGCGTCAGCTCGCAATCCTCGAGGATCCGCACGCAATGGTCATAGCAATCCGCTTCGGTCATGTTGCCCCCGAAGGTTGCCGCGACGAGCAGGTTTTCGAAAGTCGACATGCCCTTGTAGGGCTGCGGAATCTGATAGGTTCGGCCGATGCCCTGACGGCACCGGCGGAACGGCGGGCCGGCCAGCGGCCGGCCCTCGAAACGGATGTCGCCCGCGTGATCGCGGATATCGCCGCTGATCAGGTTGAAGAGCGTGGTCTTCCCCGCGCCGTTCGGCCCGAGGATGCCAAGCACCTCTCCCCGTTTCACCTCGAAATCGAGGTCGTGCAGCACGCGGACCGCCCCGAAGGACTTGCTCAGCCCGCGCGCCTGCAACAGGACCTGCGCGTCTCCGTTCCCCGTCATGTCCCCGCCCTTACATCGACCAGGCGAGCGGCTTCATCGCCTGTTCCGGTTCGAACAGCGGGTTCACCGTGTTGTCGACGATCTTGAGCTCGTAGGGCCACTTTTCGCCCTTGACCCACTGGCCGCCGAAGATCGGCGTGGTCGAGACGTTGGCATGCGGCCCCGAAGAGAAGTCGATCGGGCCGATCAGCGTCTGCAGGTTGGTCGCCTTCAGCGCGTCGCGGTTGGCGGCGCGGTCGAGCGGGTTGGCCGAGCGGCGCAGGGCGTCGATGGCGACTTCCCAGATCGCGTGGCTGTAGCCGAGCGGCTGGGTCCATTGCCGGCCGGTCTCGGCCTCCCAGGCGTCGGCCACGTCGCGGCTGACTTCGCCGGTCAGCGACGACTGGAACGGGAAGGCGGGCGTCCACCAGACTTCCGACGACATGCCGTCGCCAAGGTCGCCCAGCGCCTCGATGCCCGACGGGAACAGGAGCGCCGCGGCGACCGTGATCGCCTTCGGGTGGAAGCCCTGCTGCGCGCATTGGTTCACGAAATTGGTGAGGTCGTCGACATAGGTGATGCCGCCGACGATCTCGGCCTCGAAAGTCTTGAACGACGAGATCAGCGACGAGAAATCGTTGGTCCGCGGCTGGAAGAAGCCGGGCATGTCGATCTCGAACCCGGCCGCCTCGGTCGGCGACGGCAGGCCGTAATCGGTGTTGCCCCAGGTCTCGCCATCGGCGTTCTGCGGGAACAGCATGCCGACCTTGCGGTTGGTGTCGAGGCTGTTCCAAAGACCGACGAAGGTGTTGAGCGCCTCGTCGAGGCCCCAGAAGAAGTGATAGGTCCACTCGAACGGCTGGTCCTGGCCGCCGCGCGGGAACACGACTGCCTGCCACGGCGCCGCGGTCGACAGGCAGGGCACGCCATTGAGCTCGGCCTGGTCTGCCGCCGGGTTGATCGTGTCGGTGGTCGAGGCCGGCAGCAGCATGTGCACCTCCTCGTTCAGGATCAGCTCGGCCGCAACCTCGGCCGACCGGTTCGGGTCCGACTGGCTGTCGCGCACCAGGATCTCCAGATCGTAGGTCTGACCGCCCGCTTCGATCTTGCCGCCGAGGGCGTCGCGGATTCGCTCGACGGTGAACCCGTCGGTTTCGCCGAACAGGGCCAGAGGGCCTGTCGTCGGTGTCAGAAAACCGACCTTGACGGTGCCGGCGCTCTGGGCGCGAACGACCGACGGCGCGGCCAAGGCGGCGGCCGAGGCGCCCATGCCCTGCAGCACGGTCCGCCGCGACGGTTGCCAGAGTTTGTTACGCTTGTTCATTCCATGTCCTCCCTTGGAGAATAGCGTTTGCCGAAGAGTTGGCGCGGGTTCGGCAAGGGGCCCCGCGTCTTTGCGATGGCGGCCGTCACCCCCGGAGGGAAGAGCCGCCGTCGATGGTCATCTGCGCGCCGGTGACATAGCTCGCCGCCGGAGAGGCGAGATAGAGGGCAAGTCCCTTGATCTCGTCGGGAATTGCAATCCGGCCCATCAGCGATTGTGTCTCGAAGGCCTTGCGGTCGGCCGCGTTCTTGAGCCGACCGCCGGCGATGTTGGTGATGAACGGCCCGGGCGAGATGCAGTTGACCAGGATGCCGTGCACGGCCAGTTCCATCGCCGCGTTGCGCACCAGGTGATCGACGCCCGCCTTGGCCGGCATGTAGGCGGTGCCGACGATGGTCTCGTTGACCCGCGCCGCCACCGACGAAGTGACGATGATCCGCCCGCCGCCGGTCTGCTTCATGTGCCGTGCCGCATTGCGGATCGTCATGAAGATGCCCGTCAGGTTCACGTCGATGACACGATCCCACTGCTCTTCCGGCATGGTGTCGATCTGGCCTTCCGGGCAACGCTCGCCTTCCGGGGTCAGGAACCCGGGCCCTGCATCGACGCCCGCATTGGCATAGACGATGTCGATGCGGCCGTGGGTTTCGGCGACCTTGTCGAACGCGGCCGCCAGGGCTTTGCGGTCGCTGACATCGAGCTCGGTGCCCCAGACCTCGCCCGGCCAGCCCCGGGCGCCGATCTCGGCCACCGTCGCGTCGAGCCCGGCCGGATCGAGGTCGAGGATGCAGACCCGGGCGCCCATCTCGACCATGATCTCGGCATAGGCGCGCCCGATCCCGGACGCTCCCCCGGTGACGATGACCGATTTGCCGGACACGTCGAACATCGATTGCAGGGACATGTGCCTCACTCCTCCCGGATCGCCATCGCCTGAGCGGTCAGATGAACATGTCCTGGTTGATCTCGAGGCCGTTCGCCTCGCAGTAGCTGACGTAATGGTCGATGAACCAGAACACGTCGGCGGTGAAATCGTACTTCGCGTTCTCGTCGTAGAACTCGATCGCGCCGTTGAGCCAGAACAGCGCTTTCATGCCGTTCGGATCGTCCGAGTAGAGCGTGTGCGCCGTGCCGGGCAGCTCGTAGACGAAGTCGCCCGGCCGGGCGACCCAGTCGTATTCGTGGTAGCCCCACGATCCTTCAAGGGTCACGGCCGACACCACCCCGCGGTGCTTGTGGGTGCCGATGACGCCGCCGCCCTTGACCCAGAGGATGTTTGCCGCCGAGTTGGTCCGGATGTCGAAGGCCAGGTGCTTGATCGCCGCCTGGTCGCCGAACGGAACCCAGGGATTGCGCGCGTCGTCGCCGGGGATGAACGCGCCGTCCTTGCCGAAGCGACTGATCATCGCCTCGTGCGGCTCGGCGGGAAGCTTCATGATGAGTTCGGGTTTAGCCATGTGGTCCTCCTCTGACCTGACCTCCAGATCGGTATCCATCCGAGCGGCCGGGGGATAAGGCGTCAAAGGGAATTCTCGCCGCCGCGGTGCGGCGAGCCGGCGCGGCGGCCGCTTTCGGCAGCAGAAGCAGTCGTGCGAACCGCCGAAAATTCTTTCGACGGACCGACCCGACCGACCGGATGCCGCAGCGCGGCTTGATTATTTGATGACATTCGGTTGATGAAATGATCAACTCCCCGCATGAAGACGAACACCGACGAATCCGCCCTGCTCTCGCGCGGAGGGCGCCCCACCCTCGGCGATCTGCTCGACCGGCTCGAGTTCAGCCCGACGCGCGGCAGCATCGCGCTCAACGGCGCCCGCATGCTGATGACCCGGGCCACTTTCGGCGCCGATCTGCACGATCAGCTGGTCCGCCGCTATGGCGAACACGAGGCCATGGTCATGTTGCTCCGGCTCGGCTATCTGAGCGGGCGCGAGGATGCCGAGTTCATCCTGCAGTCCTGGCCGACATTGGATCCCGGCGACGCCTTCACCGCCGGAACCCGGCTGCACATGGTCACCGGCACGGTTCGCGTCGAAACGATCTCGAACGACTTCGATTTCGACTCGGATCGGTTCTCCGGCGATTTCCTGTGGCACAATTCGGTCGAGGCCGGCGAATACCACCGGCGCCACGGCCGCGCCTACCACCCGGTCTGCTGGATGCAGACCGGCTATGCCGCCGGCTACGCCAGCCTGTTCTTCCGCAAACTGGTGCTGTTCAAGGAAACCAGCTGCTCGGCAATGGGACACAAGGCCTGCCGCGTGGTCGGCAAGACCGTCGACGGGTGGGGCCGCGACGATCCCTTCGTCCAGGTGTTTCTCAACGAGGTGTTGCCGACGCGGGGCGACCCCAGATCCGTCGGGCGCGGCGGCGCCCGTCCGGGACGCTCGGTGCCCGCCGCCGGGCTCGACGATGTCATCGTCGAACCGGTGCGCGACCGGCTCGACCTGGTCGTGGCAAGCGGCGCGCCTGCCCTCATCACCGGTCCCGCCGGGTCTGGACGGCGCGCATCGGCGCGCTGGCTTCACGCCCAGCGCTTCAACCGGGGAGGTTTCGCCATCATGCATGCGCAGTCGGCCGAATTGGGTGAGCGGCTGAACGCATTGCGCGAGATCGGCGGGCAGGAGCGCACCACCGATGCCTTCATCGCCGTCTCCGACGTCGAACTGCTCTCGCTCGACAGGCAATGGGCCTTTCTCGACCTGATCACCCGCGAGCGCGGGCGCCCGCCTCTGATCATCGCGATTTCGGATCTGCACCCCAAGGCGCTGGTGTCCGACACCCGTATCATGCCGGAACTCGCCCATGCGCTGAACGTGTTGCCCGTCGCCATGCCCGCACTTGCAGATCGGGTGTCGGACCTGCCCCGGCTGGCGGCCGCCCTGCTCCAGGGCGCGCCATCGCTGCGCGACGCCGCCGTCGCCCGGCTGTCGGACGCGGCCAACGCCTGTGTCGCGCAACTCGACCTCCCCGGCAACCTGCCGCAATTGCGCGCCCTTCTGTTGCGGGCCTCGTTGCTGGCGGCCGACCCGAAAGTGATCGATAAATCCGACATCGACGCGGCTCTGGCTCTCGACGTTCCGGTCCGAAGCGAAATGCCGGGTTCGCACCCCTGGGCGACCTTCTTGCAGGCGTTCGAGAGCGGCGACATGACGCTCGAAACGCTCAACGCCACGTTGCTCCGCGAAGCGCTCCGTCACACCCAGGACAACGTGTCCGCCGCCGCGCGGCTGCTTGGACTGACGCGCGCGCAAATGGCGTATCGCCTCGGGCAACTCGGCAAACCGGAGGCCTGAACCGGGCCCGCCCGGCCGGTGACATCGACGTTGGCGGTGCGCCGGGTGCCTGTCGGGACAAGCATGGCGTGAACATCTCGCCGCCCATCCGTATCGTGAGGGGCATCGCCCCATTCGTCGGAGTGCTGCGAGATGTCATGACGGCCGTGGACAGGGTGGAGATGGCGCGCGACGCGCCGATTGCCGGCGCAAACAAGGAGTTACGCGCGGCAATCCCTCGCGACGACCGCATGCCCGGCGTCGGAATCGGCATCGCGCGCCTCTGCCCGCTCACCCGCTGCTGCCGGATCCTGGAAACCGGAAATGGCTGCCAAGGCTACAGGACCGAACCCGCGGGCGCAGCCGGGAAAGGTGCAATGTGGCGCCGGTCTCGGCTCCAAGGCGACGTGACCGCAATACCTCGGAGGCGGTTGGATTTCCGCAGAAGGACCCGGGGCGGTTTCGGCCGACCGCCGGAATTCAGAACTTGCCCACGATATTCACGAACAATCCCTGGCTTTGGTAGTTGATGTCGGTGAGATCGTCGGACACCCCGCCCCATTCGTAGCCCACACCCAGTTTGGCATGCTCGCCGAGGTGCCGGTAGACACCGAACAGGGCGCCGGTTTCCGTCGTGCCGGTTTCGGGCGTGTACATCACCCGTCCTTCCCCGAACAGATCCCATTCATGGACCACGTGCCAATCCGCTCGGAGCGCGGCCAGCGCGGCGGTGTTGGAGGTGAAATCGTCACTGCCGCGGTCGGCGATTTCCGACATCCGGTAGGCAAGCTTGCCGCCGACCGTCACCATGGTGCCGAAATCGTAGTTCGCGTTGAGCGCGAAGACGTGGGATTTCTGCTGCGGCCCGTCGGTATCGCCATTGGCGTCGACCTGGTCTTCGCCGGGCAGGTCGATCAGCCGGGAATACATGAACAGCGCGTTCAGCTTCTCGTTGTCGATCGGCCGGAAGGCGAAGCCGACGGAGCCGTGCACATAGGTGCCGTCGTGGTAATCGCCCATGGCGCTGTCGGAAATGAGCCCCTCGGCATCGGCGACGAGCG
>JAGRMP010000418.1 GCA_020441225.1 Maritimibacter sp.
TCGAAACGGCCAAACTCAACGCCGTCGATCCCCACGCCTGGCTCGCCGACACCCTCGCCCGCATCCCCGACTACAAGATCACCAAGGTCGACGACCTGCTGCCTTGGCGCTGGAACCGATAGCGGTCAGACCGGACGGTTACGATGGGGGGCTCGTAAAACGTTGACCAGGTGTTGACAAGAATTTGGAACGACAAAAGCCGAGCGTTTAGCTCGGCTTTGAAGTCTCTGATATTCCGAAGGATTTTGGTTGCGGGGGTAGGATTTGAACCTACGACCTTCAGGTTATGAGCCTAAGGCACGACAAGCGAGCCACCCACCGGTTACCTCCGCATCAACGTTTCCCGGCGCTTGTGCGAGGGCCGATAGGGGCTGTCGCGCGGCAAGGAGCGGTGGAAACCGTTGCCGGTGGACCAGTTCAGGAACTGGCTGACGCTGTCGACCTGGTCGTCATGCTTCGACCGCGGAAATCCGAGCAATTCGCGGCGGAATTCTGCGAGCCAGGATGCATTCCGGGGCAGCACGACCTTGCCCTCTTCAATCGGGGCACAGGCGGCGTTGAAGCGCACCTCCTTGTCCTGGATCGGCCTGATCTCGCGGAACCGTGACGGCACTGCCCGGTGGCATTCCTGCAAGAGTGGAATGCCGGAACCCGCCTTTTCGATCAGGACCTTGTCTGCATGCCATGTCTCGCCGAGCGTCAGTGCCTTGCGCTTGAGATCGGGGAACTCCAGGCGATCGCGGAAGAGATCGAGCAGGTACCAGAGCCCCTCGCGGAACCCCCAGGTCGTACAGACCGAATAGTCGCTGCGCGGATCGGAGGACATGCCCGTGTCCCAGCTCTGCACGATCAGTTGGAACCAGTCGCGCGGATCGGGCTCGTCGTAGATCTTGAACCACTCCCACTTCAGCGCCGAGCCATCGGCGGAGATCGGGTTCTGTTGGTATTGCATGTTGAATACCGCGGTGCCCATCTCGCGGCGGAGTTCGTCGAGAACGGTACGATCCATCCTCTGCGGGACGAGAACATCGCCGACGCGGCGGTGATGTCCCTTGCCGAACCCGAGGGGAATGAGGGCCTCCTCCTCCGCGATCGCCGGCAGGTTGAGATGCCGGTAAGTGCCCTTCGACAGGAGGTAACCGGCCGGATCGACTTCGTGGAGACGCTGCTGGATCGCCACCACGCGTCCGTTGCGCGGGTCGTCGAAGCGCGACAGAAGCGAGCTTTCGATGTAGTCCTGGGCCCGCAGGCGTTCCGTCTCGGAACTGGCATCCCCTGCCTTCAGGAGGTCATCGATGACGATGTAGTCGGCACCGAAACCGGTGACGGCGCCGCCGATGGAGACGGCCTTGCGGCCGCCCCCCTTCGTCGTTCGGATCTCGTCCTGGCGAGCACCGCGAGGGGCGATCCGGTTGCGCGGAAAGAGGCGGCGATACCAGTCACTCTCAAGCACGCGGCGGAAATCCTCGGCGTGCTTGCGCGCCAGGTCGAGCCCGTAGCTCGCGACGATGATCTTCGCACTCGGATCCTGCCCCAGGAGCCAGGCCGGGAAGGCGACCGCGGTGGCGATCGACTTCAGATGGCGCGGCGGCACGGTGATGACGAGGCGCCGGTTCTCGCCACGCCAGAGGTTCTCGAGCTCGTGGCAGATCGCCTGGACGTGCCAGTTCGGGATGAACCTGTCCACCCTGCCCCGGTGAAGCTCGCCAAAGACCCGCCAGGTGAAGGCAAAGAGGCTCGTGCGCGCCAGTTCGTCCGCAGCGCGGCGCGAGAAGTCGGGATCCACTTCACTCATCATGCTTCCTCCTCATGCTTCCTCGTCGCCGTCGAGGTCGAACGTGCCCTCGCGCACCATCTGCGCGAAGAAGCGCAGCATGTCGCGATCGCCTTCACGCCCGGCACCCTCTTCCTCCTCGCGCGGACCGGACGCAATCTCGTCCGATCCCGCGACCTTCTTGAGGTAGGGGAGCAAGCGGATCATCTTGTCGCCGGACTTCGAGTCTCCTTCGAGCGCCTGTTTGGAGAGACGTTTCAGGTAGGCCTCGAAGACGGTTATCTTGCGACGCTTGCCGCTCTCCAGAACGGTGACCTGCTGCATCAGAACGTCGTGCAGTATCGTGTCGACGTTCTTCGCGCCCCTCGGCCGGCCGCGGGGATTGCCGGACTGGCCCGGCTTGAAGCGGCTCGTGCGCGGCGGTTTGCCGTAACCGACCTCATAGGTGCCGTCACTGCGTTTCCTGGACATGGCCGGCCTCCGTCTCCAAGGCTGCAGCACGGGTGTCGAAGCGTTCGCCGGTCCCGGCCAGGACGGCCGAGCCGCCGGTCAGGGCTTGCCAACGGCGGATCACGACGTCGCAGTAGAGCGGGTCGAGTTCGATCAGCCGGGCGCTGCGCCGGGTCTTCTCGGCGGCCAGG
>JAGRMP010000419.1:0-7595 GCA_020441225.1 Maritimibacter sp.
AGGTGGCGATGCGCGCCGCCTTCGTCGCCGCCATGGCCGGGATGCAGGTCGCCGTCATCGCCCCCACCACGCTGCTCGCCCGCCAGCATTACAAGAGCTTCGCCGAACGCTTCCGGGGCTTCCCGATCCAGGTCGGCCAGCTCTCGCGCTTCGTGGCCCAACGCGAGGCCGAGCTCACCCGCGAGGGGATCAAGGACGGCACGATGGACATCGTCGTCGGCACCCATGCGCTGCTCGCCAAGGGGATCCGGTTCAAGGACCTGGGGCTTCTGGTGATCGACGAAGAACAGCGCTTCGGCGTCGCCCACAAGGAACGGCTCAAGGAGCTGCGGAGCGACGTCCATGTGCTGACCCTCACCGCCACGCCGATCCCGCGCACGCTGCAGATGTCGCTCACCGGGGTGCGCGATCTCTCGATCATCGGCACGCCGCCGGTGGACCGGCTCTCGATCCGCACCTATGTGAGCGAATTCGACACGGTCACGATCCGCGAGGCGCTCTTGCGCGAGCATTACCGGGGCGGCCAGAGCTTCGTCGTGGTGCCGCGGATCAAGGACCTGCCCGAGATCGAGGATTTCCTCAAAACCCACGTGCCGGAAGTGACCTACGTGGTCGCGCATGGGCAAATGGCGGCGGGCGAACTCGACCGGCGGATGAACGCCTTCTACGACGGCAAGTTCGACGTGCTGCTCGCCACCACCATCGTCGAATCGGGGCTCGACATCCCCACCGCCAACACCATGGTGGTCTGGCGCGCCGACATGTTCGGCCTCGCCCAGCTCTACCAGATCCGGGGGCGCGTCGGCCGCTCCAAGACCCGGGCGTACTGCTACCTCACCACCAAGCCCCGCGCGCCGCTCACCGATGGCGCGGAAAAGCGCCTCAAGGTGCTGGGCTCGCTCGACAGCCTCGGCGCGGGTTTCGCGCTCGCGAGCCAGGATCTCGACATCCGCGGCGCGGGCAACCTCATCGGCGAGGAGCAATCCGGGCAGATGAACGAGGTGGGCTACGAGCTTTACCAGTCGATGCTCGAAGAGGCGATTGCCAAGATCCGCGCGGGCGAGCTCGAAGGGCTCACCGAACAGGGCGAGACCTGGGCGCCGCAGATCAACCTCGGCGTCCCGGTGCTGATCCCGGCCGATTACGTCCCCGACCTCGACGTGCGGCTCGGCCTTTACCGCAGGCTCAGCGGGCTCTCGACCAAGGTCGAGCTCGAAGGCTTTGCTGCGGAACTGATCGACCGGTTCGGGAAATTGCCCCGCGAAGTCAACACGCTGCTGCTGATCGTCCGGATCAAGGCGATGTGCAAGAAAGCCGGCATCGCGCGTCTGGATGGCGGTCCCAAGGGCGCGACGCTCACCTTCCACAACGACAAGTTCGCCAACCCGGGCGGGCTCGTGGAATACCTCCAGGCGCAGAACGGCCTCGCCAAGGTCAAGGACAACAAGGTGGTGATCCGCCGCGACTGGGCGAAGGATGCGGACAAGATCAAGGGCGCCTTCTCGATTGCCGTCGACCTCGCCGAAAAGGCGGGCACGGTGAAGCGCAAGGCGAGTTAGGCGGGGCCGCGGCGCCGGTGCTTTTACCTGGGGGCTTTCCCGAAGGCAAACGCCGTTTCAGGCCCGGCGCAGGCAAAGCCGCCGCCGGGGCCACTGGCAGGTGCGCTTGAAACCGTCCACCGCCGATCCTAGATGCTCTGCTCGCCGTTTCCCTGACCCGGGAAACACCCACCCTTCCCCTTACAGCGAGGCAAAGCCCCAAAGAGAGCACAGCATGACCTACGTCGATCTTCCCAAATTCCCGACCCGCCACGGCTACATGTCCGAAAAGATCCAGCGCGACTACATCACCTACGGGATCGCAAAGGAGCTGTTCCCGGCCGAGGCGCACAGGATGCCCGACATCCTGTCGCTGACGGCGCCGAGCGATCCTGCGCAGCCGATCCAGTTCTGGCAGCTCTACTCGGTGCTCGGGCAGGATCCGATCGTGCGCATCGTGCAGGGCTTCTACGAGCGGGTGTTCGCGGACGAGGACTGGTTCACGTCGGTGTTCGAGCGGGTGGGCGGTGTCGACCACCACATCAACACCCAGGCCTGCATGTGGATCGACGTGATGGGCGGGGGCCCATATTACCACGGCGCGGAGTTCCGGCTGAATTTCCATCACCACCACAATGCCCTGGCGCTGATGACCGAGCGCGGCGCGGCGCGGTGGACGGAGCTGATGGTCGAGACCCTGGACGCCTCGGCGGATCTGATCGCCGAGGACGCGCGCATCCGTCCCAGCCTGAATACGTTCCTGTCGTATTTCATGGGCAAATATGCCGAGGATTTCGCGTTCGAAAACCGCAGCGTCTTCGGCGAAACCAACGGGCCCTACAAACGCCGGATCGACTTCCGGAGGATGACGTCGGAGGCGATCGAAAACCTGAGCGAACAGGACCTCAGCGACGCCCTGACCGCACGCGGCGTGGACGTGACGCACTACGTCGGCAAGGCGGCCCTGGTGAGCAAGGCGTTGGAGATGTGAAATTGGGTGGCGCCGCCTTCAGCTTGAGGGCGGCGTTGCCACACCCGGGCGTCGCCCCCCTGCCGAGGCTGTTGGGGCCGCTGCGGTGGTGCGCAGTGCCGACATCGGGACAGATTTCGCCCCGCGCCGCGTCTCGCGCAAAGTTAGCGCTATCACCATATAAAACAAGAGCTTGGCACCCCGTGCGAGCTCGCACACCCGCGCCCGCAGGCCCCGTCCCGACCGGGACGCCCCGTCTCAGCCGCCCAGCGCGCCGATGTTCATGTTCTGCCACATGCCCCAGAGCGCGGTGACGAAGATCGCCAGCATGCCGACGAACTGGGTCTGGATCCGGTGCCGCAACATCCGTTTGCGCAGCGCCGGGCCGGTGAGGCCTTGGGCGCGGATCGTCCGGGCGGTGCCCAGCGACAGCACGCCGACGATGGTCATCGGCGCGGCGAGCAGGAAGACGGCCTGCGCGAACTCGACCCCGTACCAGAAGCCGAGGATCGCGA
This sequence comes from Maritimibacter sp., assembly GCA_020441225.1. The sequence goes on from JAGRMP010000419.1 coordinate 3,024, forward strand.
GCGAGGTGATGAAGGCCGAGACGATCCCGAGCAGCCACATCCCCGAGACGCCGGCGATGTAGAGCAGCCGGTTGATGTTGATCCGGACCATGTCCTCCAGATCCTCTTCGGCCTCGCCGCCATGGCGCGCGGCGCGCTGGACCATGTCATAGGGCACGCCCAGCACCCAATGCGAGGTCGTCGACCAGACGACGGCCAGGGCGATCCAATACCAAAGGTTGGAAAAGGATCGCATGTCGATGAGTTCGAAGACGGCCGAATACCAGTCCACTGTCTGCCCGTATGCTGCACTGCGTCGCTTCAAGCGTCATAGCGGTTGCAGTCGCAGGATGCCACCCCTCCCCTTGAGGCGAGCGCGCCCGCGTGGCACATGGAGGCAACAGTCGCGATAACCCCATGGAGCTCCCCATGAATCCCACGGTCGCCCCCTTCCCCGCCACCCGCCTGCGCCGCAACCGCCGCACCGCGCAATTGCGCGGGCTGGTGCGCGAGACCAACCTCAGCGTCACCGACCTGATCTGGCCGGTCTTCGTGATGGAGGGGCGCGACGACAGCTACGAGGTGCCGTCGATGCCGGGGGTCCAGCGGCTCACCGTGGACCGGGTGGTGAAAGCCGCGAAAGAAGCGGCCGGGCTCGGCATCCCGGCGATCTGCCTGTTCCCGTTCATCGAGCAATCGGTGAAGACCGAGGATTGCGCCGGCGCCTGGGACCCCGACAATTTGTCGAACCGGGCGACTAAGGCGATCCGGGACGCGGGGATCGAGATCGCAGTGATGACCGACATCGCCCTCGACCCCTATAACATCAACGGCCATGACGGCTACGTGGTGGACGGCGAGATCGTCAACGACCGCACCGTCGAGGCGCTGGTGAAGATGGCGCTCGCCCAGGCCGAGGCGGGGGCCGACATCCTCGGGCCGTCGGACATGATGGACGGCCGCATCGGCGCGATGCGCCAGGCGCTCGAAGCCGCGGGGCACAGCCATGTCTCGATCATGTCCTACTCGGCGAAATACGCCTCCGCCTTCTATGGGCCGTTCCGCGACGCGGTCGGGGCGTCGGGAGCGCTCAAGGGCGACAAGAACACCTACCAGATGGACCCGTTCAACGCCGACGAAGCGCTCAGGCTGGTCGAGCGCGACCTGATGGAGGGGGCCGACATGGTGATGGTGAAACCCGGCATGCCGTATCTCGACATCGCCCGCGCGGTGAAGGACGCCTTCCGGGTGCCGACCTACGCCTACCAGGTCTCGGGCGAATACGCGATGCTGACGGCGGCGGCGCAGAACGGCTGGCTCGACGGCGACAAGGTGATGATGGAGAGCCTTGCGGGCTTCAAGCGCGCCGGTCTCGACGGGATCCTCACCTATTTCGCGCCCCGGGCGGCGCGGATCCTGAACGGCTGAGCCGGGGAAAAATCCGTCAACGGATTTTCTTCGATTTTTTCAGAAAAAATCGTCTCCGTGGCCGGCCGGGCGCCGAGGCCCGGCCGACCGCTGGTGTCAGGCGGCCTTGAGGTCGCCCGCCATCCGGTTGTCGAGCGCGAACGCACCCGCGCCCATCGCGGCGACGAACAGCATGCCGCCGGCGATCGAGACGTTTTTCATGAAGCTGATCATCTGCATCTGCGCTTCCATGCCTTCGGCCGCGAAGGAGGGCAGCAGGTGGAAAAGCAGCCCGGAGAGCAGCGAGAAACCGGCGAGGCCGAGCGCCGCCCAGCGCGCCTGGAAGCCCACGGCAAGCGCGAGGCCGCCCAGCACTTCGAGCGCGATGGTCGGCCAGACGAACCAGCCCGGCAGCCCGCCCGAAGCGATATAGGCCGCGGTGCCGGCTGGGTCGCCGAGCTTCTGCAGGCCGGACAGGATGAAGATCAGCGCCAGCAGGATGCGGGCGACGGGGGCAAGGTACGAGAGGGTGTTGGTCATGGTCTTTCTCCAATTGAGGACGGCTCTTAAGACCACGTTCGCCGGCTCGCGCACAATTCACTCTTTTCGCGCGGTTTTTGTGCGCCATCGCACAAATACGACCTCCCCGCATGCGGTACCCCCTCCGCGCTTCGAAACACTCCTGCGAATTTCCGCCCATCGTGCCGCGCCGCGTGACAGTTTCGGCGCCTTGGCCTATCCTTCGCCGCGAACCCGGGCGGCAACAGCCCGGGCGCCCCATTCATGGAAAGGCACGGGCACATGACCAGAGTTTCTCGACGCAGCTTCATCGCCACCCTCAGCGGCAGCGCGGCGCTCGCCGCCTGCGGCAACGGGCTCAATTCGAACGGGGCCACGACCATCGACGCGCGGGTCGAGGCGACGGTGCAACAGATGTACCAGGACGTGCCCGACGCGCGCGCGCTCGCCGAAAAGGCCGTCGGCATGCTGGTGATGCCGCTGGTGACCGAGGCCGGCTTCGGGGTCGGCGGCGCCTATGGGCGCGGCGCGCTGCTGGTCGGCGGCGCCACGGTCGATTACTACGCCCAGGCCAAGGCGAGCTTCGGCCTCCAGCTCGGCGCGCAGCAATACGCCCATGTGCTGTTCTTCATGACCGAGGATGCGCTGGCCGATTTCCGCACCGCCACCGGCTGGGTCGCGGGCGCCGACATCAAATACGCCGTCGCCTCGGAAACCGGCCGGTTCTCGGCCGACACGATCACGGTCGCAACCCCGGTGGTCGCCGTGGTCTTCGGCGGCGCCGGGCTGATCGTCGGCGCGAGCCTCGAAGGGGCGAAATACACCCGGATCATCCCCTGATCCCGGAGCATTGCCGGACCCCGGAAAGGGCGGCCCCGGCCGCCCTTTTTCCGTGCGACCGCCCCGGCCTCAGCGCCGGTTGATGAGCACGATCCCGGTGGCGACAAGCGCGAGTTTCGCAAGCAGGCTCACCGTCACCGTCTCGCCGAGCCAGAGCCAGCCCACCGCCACGCCGAAGACCGGCGACAGAAAGCCGAATCCCGCGACCTGGCTCGCCTTGTAGCGTCCGAGCAGACGGAACCAGACCAGGAACACCCCGGCCACGACCACCACGATCTGGAACAGCATCAAGCCCGCGGTCGTCGGGGTGAAATCGCGCACGAGCGGGCCGAACAGCGGCGCCAGCGCGAGCAGGATCGGCGCCGAGATCAGCACCTGCCAGAACATCTGCATTTCCGCCGTCTGGCGCGAGATTGCCGTGAGCCGCGCCGTGAGCGTGATCCCCATCCAGCCCAGCGCGCCGACGAGCGCCGCGAGATCGCCCGCAAGCGACGCCCCCGCCACCAGCCCGGACCGGTCGAAGATCGCCCAGGCGACCCCGGTGAAAGCCAGCGCGAGGCCCACGAGCCGCGGCGGGGTCAGCCGTTCGCCCGGCAGGAGCCAATGTGCGGCAATCGCGGTCCAGACCGGCATCGAGTAGAAGATCACGCTGGCGCGCGACACGGTGGTCAGATCGAGGGCGACGAAGAGCCCGAGAAACTCGACCGCGAAAAGCGTGCCCAGGAGCAGCCCGGCGCCGCGGGTGGCCCGGGCGAAATCCGGCCGCTGGCCGCTCAGGCGCATCCAGCCCCAGAGCACGAACACGGCGCCGGCAGAGCGCAGCCCGGCGGCAAAGACCGGCTGCAGCCCCTGGTTGGTCAGCTTGATGACCACCTGGTTGAACGCGAGGATCGCGAAGAGGGTGATGAGTATGGCCGCGCCCTTCGCGTCCATGTCCTGACGGGTCTGCATCGCGCGACAGGACCGGCGCCCGGACGCGGTGTCAAGGGGCCAAGCGGCTTCGAAGCCGCTTGAGACGCGATTTCGAAATCGCGTGGTCCCACCCGGCCCAAACGCCGCGCCGCCGCGGTCTCGCGCATCGCTCGGCACCGGGCGGGTCCAGCCGGCGCGCGCCGGCTGCCCACGCGAGCGCGCGCTCGCGTCCCCCCAGCGCAATTGCCCCGTTTGCGCCCCGCCCCGCCCGTGCTACCAAGCGCCGACCCAGCGGAGACGCCCCATGAACATCCTCCAGATCGCCTCGCTCCTGATCGTCCTCGCGGGCGCGTTCGGCGCGATCAACTACCTGTTTCTCAAGCTGCCTTCGGCGATCGGCATCCTCGTCGTCGCCTTCATCGCCTCGCTCGCGATCCTCGGGCTCGACGCGCTGGTGCCGAGCCTGAACATCGCCGACGAGGTCCGCACGGTGGTGCTCGGCGTCGATTTCTCCGATGCGCTGCTCGAAGGCATGCTCGGGCTCCTGCTGTTTGCCGGCGCGCTGCACGTGAAGGTCTCCGACCTGCGCGCCGAGGCGCTGCCGGTGCTGCTCATGGCCACGCTCGGCGTCGCGCTCTCGACCGTGATCGTCGGCACCGGGTTTTCCTGGATCACCGGCATGCCGCTGCTCGTGGCCCTCGTCTTCGGCGCGCTGATCTCGCCCACCGACCCGGTGGCGGTGCTCGGCGTCTTGCGCGAGGCGAACCTGCAGAAAAGCCTCGAGACCAAGATCGCGGGCGAAAGCCTGTTCAACGACGGGGTCGGCTACGTGGTCTACCTCATCCTCGTCGGCCTCGCTTTCCCGGCGGTCGGCGGGCATGGCGCCGAGGCCGAGGCGCATGGCGGCGGCGGTCT
>JAGRMP010000419.1:7718-8256 GCA_020441225.1 Maritimibacter sp.
CTCGGGCTCGCCTTCGGCGGCTACGAGCTTGCCGTGGCGCTGCATGTCTCGGCCCCGATCATGGCGGTGACCGCCGGGCTCCTGATCGGCGACATCGGCGCCAAACACGGCATGAGCGAACAGACCCGCGACTATGTCGACGCCTTCTGGAAACTCATCGACGAGATCCTCAACGCCGTGCTTTTCGTGATGATCGGCTTCGAGGTCTTCGCCGTCGCCTTCACCGCCGACACGCTCACCGCCGGTGCCCTCGCCGTCGGCCTCGCCCTCGTCGCCCGCCTCGCCGCCGTCGCGCTGCCGGTGCTCATGCTCAAACCCTTCCGCAGCTTCTCGCAAGGGACCATCGCGATCATGACCTGGGGTGGGCTCAAGGGCGGGATCTCGGTGGCCCTCGCCCTTTCCCTCCCCGACAGCGAGTGGAAACCGGTGATCCTGGCCGCGACCTACGTGGTGGTGCTATTCTCGATCATCGTCCAGGGGCTCACGGTCGCCCGCGTCGCCGCCCGGGTCGGCCGCGAGCCCGAGCTGATGTGATGTT
>JAGRMP010000420.1:0-3076 GCA_020441225.1 Maritimibacter sp.
CCGGCTACGCCCGCAACTACCTGCTTCCGCAGGGCAAGGCGCTGACCGCTTCGGCGGCCAATATCGCCTCGTTCGAATCGCAGAAGGCGCAGCTCGAAGCGCGCAACCTCGAGACCAAGAAAGAGGCCGAAGCGCTGGCCCAAAAGCTCGACGGGCAGCAGTTCGTCGTGATTCGCTCCGCCTCGGACGGCGGCAACCTCTACGGCTCCGTCACCACCCGTGACGCGGCCATGGTGGCCACCGAAGAGGGTTACACCGTCGACAAGAAGCAGGTGCTCATCCGCCAGCCGATCAAGACGCTGGGCCTCCACGAGGTCGAGGTGCACCTGCACCCCGAGGTGATGGTGGTGATCAACCTCAACGTCGCCCGCTCGCCGGAAGAAGCCGAGCTGCAGGCCTCGGGCAAGTCGATCCAGGAGCTCGCGGCCGAGGAAGCGGCGGAAGCCGATTTCGAGATCGCGGAACTGTTCGACGATATTGGTGCGGCGACCGACGAAGACCACGACCTCGCCGTCGCGGTGGACGAGTCGGGCGAAGACGAGGAACAGCCGGAGTAATCCGGGCATTCCAGCGAGAGTTCAGGGCCGCGCGGAGAGATCCGGGCGGCCTTTTCTTTCGCCGGGATCGCCTTGTTCCGACGTTTTCCCGATGCCGCCCCTGTCGGTGCGTGGACCATTTCGCCTTAGGTCGTTCCGGATCGCGCTGTGGCTTCGGCGGGTTTCCATGTAATCTCGGGCCGGTGACACGGGTTGGCACGTCGGGCCGGCACCAGGAACCGGGGGCGGGGATCATGACATGAGCTATATCGACCAATTCGAACATCAGCTGGTGGCCGTGTTCGGCGGATTGCCGATCTATCGTCCGCTGGAACCGATCCCCGGTGGGGGCCACCCGCTGGATTTCCGCTGCGGGGTCGACCAGTTGGTGATCGGCGGCGGGGCGGGCGAGTTTCCCGGGATCGTGCTCGTCGATCCGGGTGGCGCGGCGGCGGATTTCGCGCTGGAAGAAGCGGAGAGTTTCGCCGACGACACCCCGCTGAAACCTCTGTGGCGGCGGGCGGCCGCGCCCCATGCGGGGCGGGACACGCTCGATTTCGCCGGCTGGACGCGCGCCGAGATCGCGGATTTCGCTGGGGCCTGTGCGCAGAGTCTGCCCCTCCTGCGGCGCTACGAGCCCGATCATGACGGGGCGTTCGCGCGCTGGCTGTCGCGTTGTCTCGGCGAATTCGTGGTCTATGCCCTGCCGGAGATCGGCCTGCCGGTGACCGGAGCGCTGCCGATGCCGCCGGAGGACCCGGGCTTTCTCCCCCATCTCCCCTATGGCAACGTGCTGTTGCGCCCGCCCTACCGTCCCTTGCTCACCACGACCCAACCGTTCGAAGACGACCCGGTCTGGGCATTGGCGCCGCCCGAACCCGGCGCGGTGTCGCGACGGGTAGGGGAAAGTGCCTGGGCGATCAGCCCCTTCGCCCGCGATCCCGATCTGCCGCCGGCGGTGAAGATCGTCTACTGCGGGTACTGGACCGACGAGGATCAGACCGCGTGATCGAAACATCCACATCGTCACGGGCCCCGTCATCGGAGCCCGTGGATTCCCGTGTTCACCTGTACGGGGGCTGGTTCAGGCCTCGCAGGCCATGTCCTGGCCGCAGCACATCGGCGATTTGATCTTGCCCTCGCATTTGGGGCATTTCGAGATCTGCACCGTCGAGCCGTCGTCGAGGGTGAGCGTGTCGTTCACCAAGGGTTCGTTGCAATCGGCGCAGGTCGCGTTCACGCCCATGCCGCAAACGCCGCAGCGGTAGGTTGCCATGATGAAATCCTCCTGTTTCGCTGCGGTCGATCCTGCGGGAAGTCCCCCGCCCGATCAAGTCCCGCCCGATCAGGCCCTCGCCCGCAGGGCACGCTACAGCGGCAGGGCGGTGGTGAACTTGATCTCCTCCATGCACAAAAGCGCCGTGACGTTGAAGATCTTCACCTCGGCGATCAGCGCCTGGTAGAACTCGTCGTAGGCGCGGGCGTTCTTGACCCGGACCTTGAGGATGTAGTCGATCTCGCCCGCGAGCCGGTAGGCCTCCATCACCTCGGGCCGTGCCCTGAGGCTGCGCAGAAACGCCTCCTGCCAGCCCGCCTCGTGTTCGGACGTCCGGATCAGGACGAAGAAACAGGCCTCGAAACCGAGGCTCTCGGCGTCGGCGATGACCGTCTGCGCGCCGATCACGCCCGCCTCGCGCATCTTGCGGATCCGGTTCCAGACCGGGGTTTTCGACGAGCCGACCTTGGCGGCGATGGTGTCGAGCGACTGGCCGGCATCGTCCTGGAGCTCGGCCAGGATCTTGCGGTCGATGTCGTCGAGACGGCTTTGCATCCTGATGGTCTCCCTCGGGCCGGGTCGCGCCCGGGCGGCTGTTCTCTCACGGGCGCCCCAAAAGGCGGATATTCTTCATTCAGCGCAGTCCTTGCGCCCGAGCGGGAGAATGTTCTATTGCACGCCGCGAAACAAGAGCCCGGCGCGGATTATCCTCCGGTTCCGCGCCGCCGCACCGCCGCACCGGCACGCAGGCGCGGGGGGCAGGGGCGCGGGAGGCAGACAATCCGTCGCGCCCCCGGCGCTGGCAAAATTCCTGTATCCAATATACAGGTTTGCGCGAAACCACCGGGCTGCTATGGCCCGCAGAGTACAGAATGGCGAGACGACCGTGACCGAGACCAAGACCAAACCCGTGCCCACCTTGCCCGACGCCCAGACCGTGACCGAGGTCGAGCATTACACCGATCGGCTGTTCCGGTTCCGCTGCACCCGGCCGCAATCGCTCCGGTTCCGCTCGGGCGAGTTCGTGANNTGATGATCGGGCTGATGGACGAGGACCGCGGCAAGCCGCTCCTGCGCGCCTATTCGATCGCCTCGCCGTCCTGGGACGAAGAGCTCGAATTCTACTCGATCAAGGTCCCGGACGGTCCGCTCACCTCGCGGCTCCAGCACATCAAGGCGGGCGACCAGATCATCCTGCGCCCCAAGCCCGTCGGCACGCTGGTGCTCGACGCGCTGCTTCCGGGCAAGCGGCTGTGGTTCTTCG
>JAGRMP010000420.1:3103-3687 GCA_020441225.1 Maritimibacter sp.
TCGCCTCGCTGATGCGCGATCCCGACACCTATGAGCGCTACGAACAGGTGATCATGATGCACACCTGCCGGGATGCGCCCGAGCTCGAATACGGCCGCAAGCTGGTGGAAGACCTCGAAAACGATCCGCTGATCGGCGAGATGGTCGAGGGCAAGCTGATCTATTACCCGACCACCACCCGCGACGACTTCCCCCACCAGGGCCGGATCACCGACAACCTGACCTCCGGCAAGGTGTTCCGCGATCTCGGGCTCGACATCGACAAGCTCGACCCCGAGACCGACCGCGGCATGGTCTGCGGCTCGCTCGCCTTCAACCTCGACATCAAGGACATCATGGAAGGCTGGGGCCTGCGCGAAGGCGCAAACTCGGACCCGGCGGAATACGTGGTGGAAAAGGCCTTCGTCGACTGACGACGGCGCCGCTGCACCTGCGCGGAGGGCCGGGGACAGGTGCTCCCCGGTCGATACGCGAAGGCAATTGGTTACCGATCCGTTAACACGCAAGATCTGCAAGCCATTGATATCGCTTGCATATTGTCCCGTTCTCTGGTCCACTTCCCTAGGGGACTAGGGGACTAGGGG
>JAGRMP010000421.1:0-926 GCA_020441225.1 Maritimibacter sp.
CTCCGCGACCGCCTCGGCAGCCGCTTCCGCCTGCGCCGCCTCGGCGGGCGTTTCCGTCGCCTGGGTTTCCCCGGACGCCGTGTCCTCCGACGCGGGTTCCGGCGCCTCGGTCCCGGCGTCGTCGCCAGTCTCGTCGCCAGTCTCGTCGTCGGTCTTCTTCTTGCGCGAGCGCGACCGGCGGCTGCGTGTGCGGGGTTTCGGCTTCTCGGCCTCACCGTCTTCGCCTGCGGCTTCGGCGGCTTCACCCTCGGCGGTCACGGCGTCGGCACTGTCGGCCTCCGCCTCGACGGCCCGGGTCTCGCTTCCGGCGTCACCGTCGGTGTCGCCGTTGTCCGCCTCGGCGGTCTCGGGCGTCGCCGCGTCGCCGGTCTCCCCGGCCTCGGTCCCGTCGCCGTTATCGCCGTTTTCGCCGGTCGCGCCGGATTTCGACCGCGGCTTGCGGCGGCGGCGGCGGCGCTTCTTCTTCGGCTGTTCCTCGCCGTCCTCGGTCTCGGGGGTCGTCACCTCGACCTCGTCCTCGAGCAGCTCGTCCTCTTCGATGGGATCCATCAGCGTCGCGTCGACAGAGACGACGGGCGCGGATTCCGGCACCGCACGGGTCGCGGTCTTGAACTTCTCGAGCGAGAAATCCGGAGAGATCAGGAACGGGTCGGCTTCGAGCCGGATCCCCATGCCGTAGCGCTGCTCGATCTGGGCGATGTGCTCGCGCTTGTGGTTCATGAGGTAGTTCACAATCCCCACCGGCGCTTTCAGCAGCACTTCGCGCGAGCGGCGGCGGGTGCCTTCCTCTTCCATCTGGCGCAGGATGTTGAGCGCCAGGTTGTCGTCCGAACGGATCAGGCCGGTGCCGTGGCAATGCGGACAGGGCTGGGTCGTGGCCTCGATCATGCCCGGACGCAGCCGCTGGCGCGACATTTCCAGAAGGC
>JAGRMP010000421.1:957-1532 GCA_020441225.1 Maritimibacter sp.
CGCGGTCGGTCTTGAGCTTGTCTTTGAGCTTCTTCTCGACGGAAGCGTTGTTCTTGCGCTCCTCCATGTCGATGAAGTCGATCACGATCAGGCCGGCGAGGTCGCGCAGGCGCAACTGCCGGGCCACCTCCTCGGCGGCCTCCATGTTGGTCTTGAGCGCGGTTTCCTCGATCGAGCCTTCCTTGGTGGCCCGGCCCGAGTTGACGTCGATCGCCACCAGCGCCTCGGTGACGCCGATCACGATGTAGCCGCCCGACTTGAGCTGCACCACCGGGTTGAACATCGAGCTCAGGTAGCTCTCGACCTGGTAGCGGGCGAACAGCGGCAGGGCATCGTGGTAATGCTTCACGTTCTTGGCGTGGGACGGCATGATCATCTTCATGAAGTCCTTGGCCACCCGGTAGCCGCGGTCGCCCTCGACCAGCACCTCGTCGATCTCGCGCGAATAGAGATCGCGGATCGACCGTTTGATGAGGTCGCCTTCCTCGTAGATCTTTGCCGGCGCGATGCTCTTCAGCGTCAGCGTGCGGATCTCTTCCCATAGCCGCTGGAGATATTCGTAATCGCGCTTGATC
>JAGRMP010000422.1 GCA_020441225.1 Maritimibacter sp.
TCTTGGCGCCGCCGAAGCACTGGGCGCGCTTGCCGTTCGAGGTGGCGCGGCCGTAGATGTACTGGGCGATCGGGGTCGAGCCGACGAAGCCCACGGCCTGGATCGTGTCGTTGTCGAGGATCGCGTCGACCGCCTCCTTGTCGCCGTGCACGACCTGCAGCACGCCGTCGGGCAGGCCGGCTTCCTGCAGCAGTTCGGCCAGCATCACCGCCGTCGAGGGGGTGCGCTCGGAGGGCTTGAGGATCATCGCGTTGCCGGCAGAGAGGGCCGGGGCCAGCTTCCACAGCGGGATCATCGCGGGGAAGTTGAACGGCGTGATGCCCGCAACCACGCCGAGCGGCTGGCGCATCGAGTAGAGGTCGATGCCGGGGCCGCCGGAATCGGTGAACTCGCCCTTGAGCATCGAGGGCGCGCCCATGCAGACCTCGACCACTTCGAGCCCGCGCTGCACGTCGCCGCGCGCGTCGGGGAGGGTCTTGCCGTGCTCGCGCGAGACGGTCTCGGCGAGCCGGTCCATGTGCTCGTTGATGAGCGCGCCGAATTTCATCATCACCCGGGCGCGGCGCTGCGGGTTGACCTTGGCCCAGACCTTCTGCGCCTCGGCGGCGCGGGCGACGGCGTCGTTCAGTTCCGCGACGGTCGCGAGCGGCGCCTTGCCCTGCACCTCGCCGGTGGCGGGATTGTAGATATCGGCGAAGCGGCCCGACGTGCCCTTGACGCGCTTGCCGTCGATCCAGTGTTCGAGTTCGTACATGGGGTCCTCCTTATGCTGGCGGCAGATTAGTCTTGCAAAATTGTCACGAAAAGAGACAATTACTCAAACGGGTTTTGCAATTTTGCATGACGTGCACGGCTGTGCGCGGTCGGACCCGCGAGGAGTGCCATGGAACCCGACTGGGACGATCTCAAGGTCTTTCTCGCCGTTGCGCGCGGCGAAAGCCTGTCGGCGGCGGCCAAGGTGCTCAAGCGCGACCCGGCCACCGTGGGCCGCCGCGTCGCCCGGCTCGAAGAGGCGCTGGGGGCGGCGCTCTTCGTGCGCACGCCCGCGGGCTACGGGCTGACCGAGGCGGGCGGGCGGCTGATCGATCATGCCGAACGGGTGGAACAGGCGATCGGCCAGGGCGCCGAGGCGCTCCGCGGTGCGCCCGGCCAGCTCACCGGCCAGGTGCGGATCGGCGCGCCGGACGGGGCGGCGGTGTTTCTGCTGCCGCGGGTCTGCGCCGCGATCCGGGCGGAGCACCCGGGGCTCGAGCTGCAGATCGTCGCGCTGCCGGGCCAGGTCAACCTGTCGCGCCGCGAGGCGGATTTCGCCATCGCAGTGACCCCGCCGACCGCGGGCCGCCTCACGGTGCAGAAGATCACCGATTACCACCTCCACCTCGCGGCGCATCGCGATTACCTGGCCACGGCGCCGGCGATCGAGAGCCTCGCCGATCTCGCCGCCCATCCGGTGGTCGGCTACATTCCCGACATGGTGTTCGACAAGGCGCTCGACTATCTCTCCGAACTGCCGGTCACGAGCGTCGGGCTCGCCTCTAATGCGGTGGCGGTGCAGCTTTCCTTCCTGCGCGAGGCCGCGGGCGTGGGCATCGCGCATGACTTCGCACTGCCGTTTGTCCCTGAGTTGCGCAAGGTCCTGCCCGGCGATTTCGTCCTCACCCGCAGCTACCACCTGGTGCGCCACGCGGGCGACCGGCGGATCGAGCGGCTGGCGCGGGTGGGCGACATGCTGCACGTCGGATTGCGCGCGGAAGTGGCCCGGCTCGAATCCCTCACTTGACTTTCTACCGGAGGTTTTGAACCTTGAGATGGCAGGGAAAAGCGAGCGCACGGCAGGGAGGCCGCGGCGCCGTAGTGGCCCAGGGAGACCCGAGATGCTCGTCAGCCAGATACTCAAGGACAAAGCGATCCAGGAGACCCTTCGGGTCGCGCCTGGCACCACTGTCGGCGCGGCAGCGAACCTGCTGTCGGAAAAGAAGATCGGCGGCGTGCTGGTAGCCGACAGCAGCGGCGGGCGGCCGTTCGGCATCGTCACCGAGCGCGATATCGTGCGCGAGCTCGGCAAGCGCGGCGCGGTCTGCCTCGACGACAAGGTCGACGACATCATGACCCGCGACCTGATCACCTGCGAGCCCGGCGACCGGGCGATCCGGGTGCTCCAGGTTATGACCGAAAAACGCTTTCGGCACATGCCGGTGATGGACGGCGACAAGCTCGTCGGGCTCGTCTCCATCGGCGACGTGGTCAAGGCCCGGCTCGACGAACTCAGCGCCCAGGCCGATGCGCTCAAGAACATGATCATGGGCTATTGAGCCCGGGCCGCGGCCCGGCTGCACCGGTTGGGGCCGCGCCGAAACCCGGACGGTTATGCCGCAACGCAGAAACGCCTTGCATTCGCTGACGCCCTATTGTTGCGTGCCGGGAAGCGAGGAGGAGGGAATCCATGCGCATCGGTCTCTACCCGGGTACTTTCGACCCGATCACGCTCGGCCATCTCGACATCATCGAGCGGGCCTGCCTGCTGGTCGACCGCCTGGTGATCGGGGTTGCGATCAACCGCGACAAGGGGCCCCTGTTCACCCTCGAGGAGCGGGTCGAGATGGTCACCGCGGAGACCGCGGCGCTTTCGGCGCGCACCGGGTGCGAGATCGTCGTCCATCCGTTCGAAAACCTGCTCATCGCCTGCGCCCGCGATGTCGGCGCCTCGATCATCGTCCGCGGCCTGCGGGCGGTGGCGGATTTCGAGTATGAATACCAGATGGTGGGCATGAACCGCGCGCTCGACAGCTCGGTCGAGACCGTCTTCCTGATGGCCGAAGCCCGCTACCAGCCGATCGCCTCGAAACTGGTCAAGGAAATCTCGCGGCTCGGCGGCGACGTGTCGAAATTCGTCACGCCGGAGGTGCGCGCGGCGCTGGACCAGCGGTTCCGGGGCTGACGCGCCTTCACATCGGCGGGAGCAGGACACTGCGCCCGTTGACGGGCCCCGCATTTCGCGGCTTCAAGGCGCATCGCTCCGAGATGACCTTCGAAAGCCCCCGACATGGCCGCCGCAATCGACTTCGTCCGTCTGACGGACATCCCTTCTGACGAGATCCTCGCCCATATGTCCGACCCGCGCCTCGCGGACCACATGCCGCTGTTGACCGGCGCGTGGGACGCGGCGCGCGTCGCCGCGTTCGTCGCTCTGAAGGAAGGCTACTGGGCCCGCGACGGGCTCGGCCATTGGGCGTTCCGGGTCGACGGGGCCTATGTCGGCTGGGGCGGGTTCCAGAACGAGGGCGGCGAATGGGATTTCGGCCTGGTCCTGCGGCCCGACGCCTTCGGCCGGGGCGTGGCGATCACCCACAAGGCGCTTGCCTTCGCCAGGGCCGACCGGCGCATCCCCTTCGTCACCTTCCTGCTGCCCCCCACCCGGCGCAAGCTCGGGGCGCTCAAACGGCTGGGCGCGGTGTTTGTGGGCGAGATCGACTACGACGGGGAGACCTTCCTCAAGTTCCGCCTCGACACGGTCTGAGCGCGGGGAAGGATCGCGCGACGGCGCGGTTTCGTGTATCCTCGCCCGATGACCCCGCTTGGCCTCACCCACCTTGCGTTGATGATCGCCGCGCTTGGGCTCGGTGCCGTTCTCTTCGCCCGCCGCAAGGGCACGCCCGCGCATGTCACGCTGGGGCGGGGCTTCGTTGGCGCTGTGCTAGCGTCGAACCTGATCGTCTTCGGCATCCATGAAGACAGTCCCGGGATCGGGGTGTTTCACGTGTTGGCGGTGGTGAGTTTTCTGTCGGTCGTCGCGGGCGCCTGGCTGGTCCGGTTCGGGCGCGGGGCGGGCACGCGCGTCGCGCATGGGCATGTGATGCTGTGGTCCTTCGCCGGGTTGATCGCTGCCGGGCTGGGGCAGGGGGCGACCGCGCTGGGGTTTTCGCCCTGGCCCGCCATCTTCGCGGTGTTGCTCGGGACCGGCACGCTCGCCGTCCGGCTCGATATCCCGGCCATGGTGGCGGGGCGGTAAGAGGCCCCGGACAGGCCGGGCCTTTTCGTGCTATCGTGGAGCTTTCAATCCGGAGGACGGCCGATGTTCGACGTCGACAGGTTCATTTCCGATTGCCGCGAGGCGGTGCGCGCCGATCCGTCTCACAAAGCCGTGGCCGAGGTCGTCACCCGGGCCCTGTCCGATCCGGGCGCGGTGCTGGACGCGCTCGGGGCGCCGACCGGGCCGGGGATCAGCCCGCTCTACCAATCCGCCGATCTCACGATCATCAACCTCACCTGGGTCCCGTCGATGACGCTGCCGCCGCATAACCACGAGATGTGGGCGGTGATCGGCATCCTCGACGGGCGCGAGGACAATATCTTCTGGCGGCGGGTCAAGGATCACCCCGACGGGCTGATCGAGGCGGCGGGGGCGCGGGCGTTGTCGACCGGCGACGTCTGTCCGATGGGGCCCGACATCATCCATTCGGTCACCAACCCGATCCCGCGGATGACGGCAGCGCTGCATGTCTATGGCGGCGATTTCTTCGAAGCCGAGCGCAGCGAGTGGGATCCGGAACGGCTCAGCGAACAGCGGCTCGATATCGAGACGGTGCGGGCGCGGTTTTCGGGGTAGGGGCCCGGCTCAGCGGGCCTTGAAAACGCGAAACGGGCCGGCGTGATGCCAGCCCGTCAGTTCTTGTTGTTTGTATGCTCGTTCTGTTCTGTGTCCCCGTCTGACGGGGTCTCCCCCCGCGGCATCGGCTCAGTTGCCGTAAACCGCGGCTTTGGCGATGGCTTTGGCGTCGGCGGGGTAGATGCCGAGGTCTTCGATGGCGAGGTCGGTCGGAAGCGCTTCGATCTCGCGGATGGTGCGGTTGTAGAGCGCGCGTTTGGCGAGGGCTTCGCGGAGGCTTTCAAAAGCAGTCATGTTTCTACCTTTCCAGGGTTTGGGTCACTTGTTTCAACGTTCCGGCTCATCCGGGTTCGTACCGCTTACGAGAGGGAATTTAGTCCCGCTGCGCCGCAGCACAACTTCCAGTTAGCGATACCGGTCTTGCGTTTTCTGCATGGCTCACGAAACCCCTGAAATATTTGGGTTT
>JAGRMP010000423.1:0-2142 GCA_020441225.1 Maritimibacter sp.
ATCGACGTGATGGACGCGCTGGGCAGCAACATCCGGGTCGACACCAAAGGCCGCGAAGTGATGCGCATCCTGCCGCGCAACCATGACGGGGTGAACGAGGAGTGGATCTCCGACAAGACCCGCTTCGTCTGGGACGGGTTGCGCCGCCAGCGCCTCGACCGGCCCTACGTGCGCAAGGGCGGCAAGCTCCAGCCCGCGACCTGGCCCGAGGCGCTGAGCGCGGCGGCCAAGGCGATCAAGGGCGCGAAGAAGCTCGCGGGCCTCGTCGGCGACCTCGCCTCGACCGAAGCGGCCTTCGCGCTCAAACAGCTCGTCGAAGGGCAGGGCGGCTCGGTCGAATGCCGGGTCGACGGGGCGAAACTCCCCGCCGGCAACCGCTCCGGCTATGTTGGCACCGCCTCCATCGAAGACATCGAAAACGCCCAGATGATCCAGCTCATCGGCACCAACCCGCGCGACGAAGCGCCGGTGCTCAACGCCCGGATCCGCAAGGCCTGGCTGCGCGGCGCGACCATCGGGCTGGTCGGCGAAGCCGTTGATCTCACCTACGATTACGTCCATGTCGGCACCGACCGCGCGGCGCTCGAAGAGCTCGCCGCGAAAGAGATCGGCCCGGCCAAGGACATGGACACCGTGGTCATCATCGGCCAGGGCGCGATCACCGAGGCCGACGGCGAAGCGGTGCTGGCGCTGGCGATGCAACTCGCCGAAAACTCCAACTCGAAGTTCATGGTGCTCCACACCGCCGCGGGCCGTGTCGGCGCGCTGGATGTGGGCGCGGTCACCGAGGGCGGGCTCGAAGCCGCCACGGCCGACGCCGACGTGATCTTCAACATGGGCGCCGACGAGATCGAGATCGACGCCGGACCCAAGGTGATCTACCTCGGCTCCCACGGCGACCGCGGCGCCCACCGCGCCGACGTGATCCTGCCCGGCGCCGCCTATACCGAGGAAACCGGCATCTTCGTCAACACCGAGGGACGGCCGCAGCTCGCGCTGCGCGCGGGCTTCCCGCCGGGCGAGGCGAAAGAGACCTGGGCGATCCTGCGCGCGCTCTCGGCCGAGATCGGCGCGACCCAGCCCTGGGATACCCATTCCGGCCTGCGCTCGGCGATGTTCACCGAGGTTCCCTACCTGCACCACATCGACGAAGTCGTCGAAAACACCTGGCAGCCGGTCAAGACCCGCAAGAAAGCCGCCAAGGCGAGCTTCCGCTATGCGGTGAAAGACCACTACCTGACCAACCCGATCGCGCGGGCCTCGCAACTGATGGCCGAGCTTTCGGCGCAGGCGGCGCACGCGGCAGAGGACATTGCCGCGGAATGACCCTGCGCGCCCATCATATCGCCCCCAGCCTCGGCGCGGTCCTCGCGCTCGCGGGCTGTGCACAGGCCACGCCGCCTGTGACACGCGCGGCCGCGCTGACGGAACCGGGCTATCTCGGGATCGACACGCAGCTGCTGGACGGCGATCTGGTGCAGTTCCACGTCGAGATGACCGACGCGCGGGACGGGGCGGATGTGACGGCTTACGCCGAGTGCGCCGCGGCGCAATACACCCTGATCCGCGGCTACGGATTTGCGCGCCACGTGCGCACCACGACGGACAACAAAGGCAGCCACTGGAGGGGGGACGCGGTTTACGTGATCTCCGAGGCGCTGCCGGAAGGCTTGCGGACCATCGACGCGGAAGTGACGGTGGCGGCTTGCGAGGAAAACGGAATACCGACGATCTGAGGCCCATGCAAAATGTATGAATTCTTCACGACCACCAATCTCGGGATCATCTTGCTCACCACGGGCCAGGTGCTTCTGATCGTCGTGCCGCTTCTGGTGGCGCTGGCCTTCATCCTCTGGGCGGACCGCAAGATCTGGGCCGCGGTGCAGATGCGGCGCGGACCCAACGTGGTCGGCGCCTTCGGCCTCCTGCAAAGTTTCGCCGACTTCATCAAGTACGTGTTGAAAGAGATCGTCGTGCCGGCGGGGGCGGACAAGTTCGTCTTCTTCCTCGCACCGATGCTCTCGCTGGTGCTCGCGATGGTCGCCTGGTCGGTGATCCCGTTCAACGACGGCTGGGTGCTCGCCGACATCAACGTCGCGATCCTGTTCATCTTCGCGGTCTCCTCGCTCGAGGTCTACGGCG
>JAGRMP010000423.1:2179-2963 GCA_020441225.1 Maritimibacter sp.
AATACCCGTTCCTGGGCAGCCTGCGGTCGGCCGCGCAGATGATCTCCTACGAGGTCTCGATCGGCCTCATCATCATCGGCGTGATCCTCTCGACCGGCTCGATGAACCTGACCGCCATTGTCCATGCGCAGGACGGCCACGGGCTGCTCTCGTGGTACTGGCTGCCGCATTTCCCGATGGTCTTCCTGTTCATCATCTCGGCCCATGCCGAGACCAACCGCCCGCCCTTCGACCTGCCGGAAGCGGAATCGGAGCTCGTCGCGGGCTACCAGGTCGAATACAGCTCGACGCCGTTCCTCCTGTTCATGATCGGCGAATACGTCGCCATCACGCTGATGACGGCGCTGATTTCGATCCTGTTCTTCGGCGGCTGGCTCTCGCCCATCGAGGCGCTGCCCGACGGCATCTTCTGGCTGCTCATCAAGATGGCCCTGTTCTGGTTCATGTTCGCCATGACCAAGGCCATCGTCCCGCGCTACCGCTACGACCAGCTCATGCGGATCGGCTGGAAGGTCTTCCTGCCGCTGTCGCTGGCCTGGGTCGTGCTGGTGGCCTTCTTTGCACAATACGGCGCGTTCTGGGGCACCTACGCGCGCTGGACCACGGGGGGCTGATCCATGGCTTTCGACTACGTTCGCGCCACGAAATACTTCTTCCTGTGGGACATCCTCATGGGGTTCAAACTGGGGTTCAAATACTTCTTCAAGGCCAAGTACACGGTCAACTACCCCTATGAGAAAACCCCGCTCTCGCCCCGCTTTCGCGGCGAGCACGCGCTGCGCCG
>JAGRMP010000424.1 GCA_020441225.1 Maritimibacter sp.
ACGGGGAAAAGACCTACATCCAGTTTCCGTCATCGCTCTCCGGTCAGGACGCGCCGGTCCTTTTCGTCGTCTCCGGCGGCGAAAACCGCATCGTCAACTACCGCATGAAGGGCGCCTTGATGGTGGTCGACTACGCCATCGACAAGGCAATCCTGGTTTCCGGCGTCGGGCGCCAGCAGCAGAAAATCTCGATCCGGCGGGGAGGGTAGGCCATGCCCCGTCTTTTGTCCCTTCTCCGTGTTGCTGCCGTCACCCTTTGCCTTGGCAGCCTTGCCGCCTGCACGACCACAGGTGGATCGGCGCTTGTCGACAGCATGGTCGCAGCAGAGCTCTCGGCGGAAGCAGCAAGTGCGATCGCCGATGACATGACAAGCCAGCTGGCAGACCATGTCGGCCCCGGGACCACGACCATCGCCCTCAAGGGCGATAATGCGTCCTTTGGCCCGGCGCTGGAGGCCTCGCTTCGGACCAAGGGTTACGCCGTTCTCACCGGCCAGATAACCGATGATGCATCGGTAGTGCCGCTCGCCTATGTCATCGATCCCTTCGAGAGCGGCGTTCTGGTGCGCGTCTCGACAACCAGGCTCGAACTGACCCGCGTGTACGCACCGAACGCGACGGGAGCCGCGCCGGCAAGCCCGATGTCGGTCCTGCAGCGCGGGACGGCAGGCACATCATGACGCAGTCGCTCAAACTCGGAGAGACGGGCGCGGGCCCGAAAATCCGGCGGCTGAACCGCCTGCCGATCATCGTCGCCATTGCCCTCGTGGTCATGTTCTTCGCCGTCATCTTCTACGGGCTCTCCTCGCGCGGCCTGCGCTTTGGCGCCGACACACAGTTTGATACATCGTCCGCGCCACCGGCCTCCAACGATGCCGAGCGTCTCAAGCAGGGTGTACCGGACGGCATCATTGGGGAGCCCAAACCTGTACCCGTGATTGCCGCGCCTGCGCCCGAGAGAGCCGAGCCTGCCAGAAACCCGTTCAATGATCCAGATCCTGCGCTGACACCGGCGTCCCCGCCGCAACAGCCGGCGCTGGAACCGGAAGCCGTCTGGCGCGCCCGCCTCCAGCGCGAATTCGATGAACAGGCAATGCGCGAATACAATCGCCAGCAGATGGCCAGCCTTCAGGCCGAGGACGCAGCGGTCAATTCGCCGATCGGGGTGAACCTGAAAGCGCTGGAAAGCCCAAGCGTATCAGCCACGCCCAATGCACCGCAGCCGGGCGCCACCCCGAACCGCCCGGCAAGCGCGCTCGATCTTTATGGCGCGGCCCTGCAGGCTGGTGTCAATGGCCAATCGGCCGACCCGAATGGGCAGGGGGGCAAGGAAAAGTTCTTCAATCAGGACATCGCCGATCTCGGTTACCTTCCGAATTCCATCGTGCCGCAGATCTCGCCCTTTGAACTGAAGCGCGGCCCCGTCATTCCCGCGACACCCGTCACCGGCATCAATTCCGACCTTCCCGGTCGCATCACCGCCCACGCCTCGCAAAACGCCTATCAC
>JAGRMP010000045.1 GCA_020441225.1 Maritimibacter sp.
TCACCACGGCGAAATAGTTGATCGGACGGAATTCCGTCAAAAGGTGGTTGGTGCCGATCCGCTGCTGCATGCGCGACGCCGCATGTTTTGACGGCCGCCGCAGATAATAGACCGCCGTCACGTCAGCATCCGGGAACATTTCCCTGAAGAACTTCCCGAAAGACTCGGTCTCGGGAATCGCACCGAGATGTTCGGAGGATATGATCACCGTGTCGTATCTGTTCGCCTTCTTGGCGATCTGCGCCCAGGCCTCTCTGGCATAGTCCTGGGCCGACATTCCGCCGAACGTCTTGCCGACATAGACCCGCTGCAACTTGCGTTGAAAAGGGGTCGCCAGGATATTCTGCCGGCGGGTCACCTTCGGTTCCACGACCGGGTACCAGATACCGTCTTTTTCCAGCGCATCCCTGGCCTTGTCCAACGACGCCTGGAGGGCCGTCGAGCCGGTTTTCGCTGCGCCGATGTGCAAGATGAACTTCATGAACCGCCCCGGGCCCCGATCCTGTGAACCTGGCCGGCACAATCCATCCTCGCATGGGCCTAGTCAAGCGAATGGCCCCACCGCACCGGCCCCGAACGGGACCGTCATGCCCGGTCGAATCCGGGTCCCGGGCACCTTGAACAGGCGCCTTGGGGACACCGGCTGCCGGCATCGCGAGATCGCTGCGGCGGCTCGATTGTCAGTTGCCTCGAGACACAGTTGAGATAAATTCCCGCGTAGGTTCCGGGGCCCCGGGCCACTCACGACAACGGAAAGCGGCGAACCTTGAACCTGCCCAATCTCCTGATCATCGGCGCGCAGAAATGCGGCACCACATGGCTGCACCACGCGCTGAACAAATCGGAACACTTCTGGGGAAGCACGCCGAAAGAACTCAACTTCTTCAACCGGGAAGGCGACGATCTGGCGGGCTACGCCAAGCACTTCGAAAACGCCCCGGCGAGCGCCAGGTTCTGGTACGAGTCGACCCCGCATTATTTCCGGCTGCCGAAGGGCGATATCGAGATTGCGGACCGGATCCGGAAGACCCTCGGCGATATCCCGCTGATCCTGCTTCTGCGCAATCCCGTCGACCGCTACCTGTCGGCCTACACCCACCACATGATGAAATCGCGTTTGCCGGTGATCGAAGAGATTACAAAGGTCTCGCAACGGCGAAACCTGCTCGCCTTCGGCGATTACTACACGATCCTGAAGCATTACCAGGAGCGGTTCTCGACCATCAATATCTACCTGTACGACGACATCGTGTCCGACCCTTACGGTGTGGTCACCCGGATCTTTGCCGATCTCGGCGTCGATTGCGATGTCACCCCGCAAGACCTGGATTTCCGCTCGAACGACAAGACGAAAAAGCAGCAGAAGTTCGGCAAGACGAACCAGGAGTTCGCCACGCTGCCGGAACTGTCGCCGGCGGTCCGCGATCAGCTCAAGGACCACTACCGTGAGGGCGTGACCAAGCTCCAGTCCGAATTCGGCCTCAACGTCGGGTCCTGGGTCGCCTGAGGCACCCAACAACCGGGCACCCCGCCGCAGCGCAGCCGTGAATGGCCGCGGCATCTTGTCAGGCGGTCACTCTCCCGAGATGATCGTGACGGCGTGTTTGCGCAGGAACACCAGGCCGATCGCCAACGGAACCAACGCCGTAGCCACGACATAGGGAATGGAGATGTACTGCGGGTTGTAGGTTACGAACACACCGCTGCGCATCAGGCCGGTGACATGGGAAATCGGGTTGTACCAAAGGATATCGGCGGCAAGCGGCGGCAGGTCCTCCACGATATAGAGCACCGCCGAAGCCAGCATCAGCGGACGGGTGATGACCTTGTACAACGTCGACCAGAGGGGCCAGATACCCGAAAGAAGCGCGTTCAGCGTCCCGTACCCGAGGGCGAGGAGCGCGGCGAGGGTCATGGCCTCGACCATCGGACCGAGCCTTACATAGGTGCTGTCCGCCTCTAGATAGATCACGCCGGCCAGGATCAGGATCGTGTTCAGGACATTGGTCAGCAGGTTGAGCAGGAACCGCGCCATGATCGCGTCCAGCCAGGTGACCACCGGGTACCGGAGCAGGCCCCGCGAGAACGAAAGCGCCTTGGTCACGACGGATTCGAGCGTCCGGTACTGGTTAAAGGCCAGATACCCGCTGGCATAGAACACGATGAAACTGTTGCCGAGCGAGGGACTGCGCATCACCAGCGCCGTGGCGAATGCAAAAACCGTAATCATGGCGACGGGTTCGAAGATCGCCCAGACATAGCCGCCCGGGGTCCGGCCGTATTTGGTCGTCATTTCCCGCAGCATCAACGCCATGATGACCCGTGCGGCGGTCAAACCCCGCCGGTTGCGGTCGGCCGTGCCATTCGCGGGCTCCAACGCCGGGGAAATCGGGATCGACTCGGTCCCAAGGTCAGAGATGGACAACGGAAGTCCCCATTGCTGGTGTTGCGGGCTACCATTATGTAAGAGGAGCCGGAAGATTTCAAACCGGAACACGGAAGGCGAGCGGTTGGCAAATCTCAAAGGACAAGCGGTCAGCGCGGACGAGGGGGATTCGGGCAGCACCGACGACACAACAACGAAACCTGCCGAAAAGAAGGCCCGCGCCGCGCGGGCCGTCGATACCGGACAGGGTGCAACGGCCGCTGAGCAGGAATCTGCCAAGGCCGCGCGAAAAGCGCGGGCCGCCGCAAAGGCAGAGAAAGCTGAAAAGGCGGGAAAAGCCGAAAAGCCGGTCGATGGCGACGGCGCCACGGCGGACGATCCCAAGGCGGAACGCCGCGCCGCGCGCAAGGCCGCGGCCGAGGAAAGCCGCAAGCAGGGCGGCGAACCTCAGGTCATCGAGATTCGCCCGATTGCCCGCAAGGCCCGGATGCGCTCGCGCCATTGGGGGCTGTTCGCGGCCTTTGTCCTGATGGTCCTGCTGCCGGTTTCGGGTGTCGGTTTCTACATGTACGGCGTGGCGGTCGACCAATACGCCTCATCGTCGGGCTTTTCCGTCCGCAAGGAGGAGCTGAGCTCTCCGGGCGAACTGATGGGGGGGCTGTCCCAGTTCATGGGGGGCAGCAGCGATGCCGAGGCCGACATGCTCTACGCGTTCATCCAGAGCCAGGATCTCGTGACCCAGCTCGACGAGCGGTTGGACCTGCGCGGCCATTACACAGCGGTCTACGACGACGACCCGATCTTCGGTCTGGCGCCGGGCGGGACCATCGAAGATCTGGTCAGCTATTGGCACCGCATCGTCAAGGTCACCTACGATCAGGGCACCGGCCTCATCAGCCTGCATGTCCGGGCGTTCACGCCGGAAATGGCTCAGCGTCTATCCGAAGAGATCATCGCCGAGAGCCAGGTTCTGGTGAACGAGCTGAACTCGACCTCGCGCAACGACATGCTGAAATATGCCGAACAGGATCTGGTCGAAGCGGTCGCGCGATTGAAAAAGGCGCGCGAGGCGCTGGCCCATTTCCGCAGCCGAACCCAGATCGTCGATCCGGAAAGCGATCTGCGGGGGCGCATGGGTGTGCTCGCAAGCCTGCAGCAACAGCTGGCGCAGGCCCTCATCGACTATGATCTCGTCTCGACCGATTCCAGCTCCAACGATCCCCGCGTCATCGCCGCCGCGCGCCGCATCGAGGTGATCCAGGAACGCATCAGCGAAGAACGCGACAATCTTTCCGACCAGGAACCGGTGGATGGCACCGAGAGCTATCCCAGTCTGCTGGCCGAATACGAAGGGCTTGTCGTGGACCGCGAATATTCCGAAGGCGCCTATGCGGCGGCGCTTGCCGCGCTCGATGGTGCCCGTGCCAACGCCGCCCGGCAGAGCCGTTATCTCGCCACCTATCTCAAGCCCACCGTTCCCGAACGCCCGGAATACCCTCAGCGCGGCATGATCCTGGGTCTGGCCGGTTTGTTCCTGCTTCTGTTCTGGGCGATTTCGTCGATGATGTTCTATGCCTTGCGTGACAGGAAGTAGCCGGGCCTTTCGATGATCCGCTTCGAAAACGTCAAGAAAAGCTTCTGGGTCAACGGTCGGCGGATGACGGTGATCGACGACCTTACTTTCACCCTGCCGACCGGTAAGGCGCTGGCGCTTCTCGGGCGCAACGGGGCCGGCAAATCGACACTGTTGCAGATGGTGTCGGGCATCATGGCGCCCGACAGCGGCCAGATCACATCCGAAGGGTCGGTCTCCTGGCCGGTCGGCCTGGCCGGCGCGGTGCACAAGGAGCTCACCGGGGCACAGAACGTGCGTTTCGTGGCCCGGATCTATGGCGTCGATACAAACATGCTGGTCGATTTCGTGCGCAATTTTGCCGAGCTCGGGCGGCATTTCCACATGCCCGTGCGCACCTATTCCTCGGGCATGAAATCGCGGCTGATGTTCGGCAGCGCCATGGGGATCAAGTTCGACACCTACCTGATCGACGAGGTCACTGCCGTCGGCGACGCGTCGTTCCGCACCAAATCGAAAGCGGTGTTCCGCGAGCGGGTCAAATCCGCGGGTGCCGTCATGGTCAGCCACAACATGAAGGAACTGCGCGATTTCTGCGATGCGGCCGTCATTCTCGAAAAGGGCCGCGTGCAGTATTTCGAGGATCTTGACGAGGCAATCGCCATCCACGAGGCGAACCTGGGCGGGTAGACCGCGGATCGCCCGTTTGGAGCCTGATCCACACCCACCGCCCATATCCGCAGGCATATCATGTCACGGAGGAAGTGGTGCCGCATGAGGGACTCGAACCCCCGACCCCATCATTACGAATGACGTGCTCTACCATCTGAGCTAATGCGGCACTTCGCGAGTGCGGGGTGAATAGCACCCCCCGCACGGGGTGTGTAGCCCTATTTTTGCGGATTCGACTGCGCCTCGGGGGCGCCGTCCTGCGGGCCATCGACCGAAGCATCGGCGTAGTCGACATGCGGCGGTTCGACCGTCTCCACGTCCTCCGCTTCGGGCGCTTCCGCGTCCGGTTCCACCGGGTCGATCACCTCTGCCGGCACGTCCGGTTTTCCGACCAGCAGCGGCAGCATCTCGGCGCCGCCGTGCATCTTGATCTCGCCTTCCGAGGGCACCTTCCAGCTCAGCGTGTCGAAGGCCCCGCAATCGTCGCAGACCGGGGTCCAGTCGCCATGGATATGGCCGCATTTGTCGCAGACCCACTGCTCGCCGCGCGAGGCGGTCACCGCCTTGGTCAGCCAACCGCGCACCGCGTCGTCGTCGGCCCCCTGACCGCGGTCGATCGCCGCCATCAGCGTCAGCGAGCGCTGCGTCGGCGCGGTCACGTAGAGATCGCCCAGCGCCTTGCGCGCCGCGTCGAAATCTTCCGCCGCGATATTGAGCTCGGCGAGCAGCATCCGGGTTTCCGGGTGATCGGGCTGATGCTTGGTAAGGGCCCGGAAGCGCTTCAGCCGCTCGGCGGGGGTTTCGTCCGGTTCCAGCCGGGCGAAGGCCGCCGCGAGGTCGGGATGCGGCTTGACCGCCCAGGCCTTGGCGAGCAGCCGCGAGGCGTAGCGCTTGTTTTCCTGTTCGGCATAGCTCTGCGCCGCCAGCACGGCGGCCGGGATCAGATCCGGCGAGAGCTTGTTGGCCTCGATCGCCGCCTCGCGCGCCCGGATCGAATTGCCGTCGGCAAAGACTTCCTTCGCCTCCTGCAGCGCCAGCACCCCGTCGCGCCGCCGGCCCACGTCCTTGGGCAGCGCCCCGGTCTTGACCTTGGTGCCGATGGTCTGGCGCGCGCCCTTCCAATCGTTCTGGGTCGCCTGGAGCGCCAGCAGGATATCGCCGGTCTCAACATGCCGCGGCTTCAGGGCAAAGGCCTTCTCCGCGAGTTTCAGCGCCGTGTCGGTGTCGCCCGCTTCGAGCTTTTGTTTCATGATCCCGCGGATGCCCACGAAGCGCGTCCGTTCATCCGCCAGCAGACGCTTGTAGACCGCTTCCGCCTGCTTGCGGTCGCCCGCCATCTCGGCCGCCTGCGCGGTGATCAGGTTGGTGAGCTCGGGCTTTTGCAGGTATTTCTCGGCCTTGCTGGCCTTGGCCATCGCGACCCGCTCCTCGCCCGAGGCCAGCGCCATCATCCCCTCGGCCAATGCCGCGTAGCCCTTGCGTTCGCGGTTGCGGTCGAAATAGCGGCTGATCGCCGTCTCGTCGCCGCCGAGGAACTTGAGGATCGCGACCACGAGGTTGATGATCTTCAGCAGAAGCCAGACGGCAAACACCAAGAGCGCCAGCGCGATCACCGATTGCAGCGGACCGAGGTTGAACTCCATGGTCCCGGCGGCGATGCGGATCCCGCCGCTGGTTTCGGTGATGTAGCCCGCGCCCAGCACCGCCCCCGCGATGACGGCCACGAACAGGATGATTTTCAACAGGGACCAGAGCATCAAATCACCCTCACTTCGCGTTCAACTCATCGGCGAGCGCAGCGCCCGCCGCCAGGGCCGAGGCCCGTGTTTCGGTCTGCGCCTGCCAGTCGGCAAAGGCCGGCTTCGACGCTTCCGGCAAGGTATCGATCTCGGCGAGTACCGTGGAAAGATCGCCGGTCTTGAGCGCGGCTTCGGCGCGCGACAGCACCGCGTCGGCGCTGTCGCCCTCCTTGGGTTCCAGCGACCGTGTGCCGAGCTGGGTCTGCAGAAAGGCCTGCATCCGGTTCATGCTGCCGTCTTCCACGCTGGTACGGATATCGGCCTCGATCGCTGCGCGCGCCGCTTCGGGGAAGGTGCTTTGCAACTCGGAAAGCGACGGCACGCCCTCCGCTGCGACCGCAGCCAGCGCCTCGGGCGCATCCACGCCGGTCGCTTCGGTCAGATCCGCAAGCGCGGCCTCGAACGGTTCGCCGGTGTCGAGCGCCGCTTCCACCCGCGCGAGCGCCGCGCGCCCTGCCGCGGCCTGCGCCGATTGGGCAAGTTGGGCCTCGAGCGCCGAGGCTTCGGCCTGTGCCGCGTCGATCTCGTCCAGCTCGCCCTGGAACATCTCGCGCAGTGCGGCCAGCTCCTTGGCATAGGCGTCTGCTGCCACCTTGGCCGCTTCCGTGCCTTCGGGCGCGAGCTTCTCGACCGAAGACAAGCGCGTTTCCATATTGTCCAGCCGGTCGGCGATCTCGAGCGCCCCGGTCTCCAGCCCGTCGAGCCGCGTCGCGACGCTGTCGCGCAGCGCATCGATCGCGCTGGTGTCGGATTTGACCTCAGCGAGCGTCGCGTCGAGCGCATTCAGCCGGTCACCGATCGCGGTAAGCGCCGCGCCCTGGGTCTCGACGGCGACGGCAAGCGGGTCTTCCTCCGGCGGAACACCCGGGAAGGGCCAACCCTCCGGCACCACGGTCCGCGCCGCGACGAACCCGATCACGGCGGCCGCCACGCCCCCAAGCAGAAGCCCGACAAAATTGCGCGCCCCGCCGCGTTTCGGCTCCGGCGGGCGGCGCGGTGGTTCTTTCACCGTATCGGCAGGCGTTGGCTTGGTCTCGGGCGCTGCGGGCTTGTCCGTCCTCGCCGTTTCGGCCTTGGGTTCCGCGAGTTTGGGCGCGGGCTTTTCGACCGGTTTCGCGGCCCCCTCCGCGGGCGGCGACTTGCGCGACGACGTCACCGGCTGGGCGGGTTTGGCCGCCGGTTTGGGATCGGTCTCGGCGTTCGCGTCCGTGGGCGCGGTCTTGGTGTCTTTGGGCGTATCCGTGGCCGAAGGCGTGGCATCGGCGCCGGTCGGCGTGCGCGGCTTCGGCGGGGTCTCCCCGATCACCTCGGCGTCTTCGACCGGGCCCTTGGCGTCTTTGGTCGTCTTCGCCGGGCTGTCCGACGTCGATGCCTCGGTCGCGTCCGCCTTGTCCTTTTTCGTCGATTTCGGGGCTTGCGCCATTATTCACCTTCCGAATCTCTAAACGCGGTCAAGATCGCGCCCACCCTCTCAAACCTAACCACGCACCCCGCGGGTCTCAAGGCGCGTCACGCCGCAAAGCAGCGACGATGGCCGCCATCATCGCTTCGCCGGTCGGTACCGCGACAATCTGCGCCGCGCCGCCGGTCACGTCGTGCCAGGCCCGGGCCACCGCGGGCGACATCGCAACAACGCGCAACTGGGCCCCGGGTTTCAGATTAGCACCGACAAGCCGCGCGGATCGCGGGGAAAAAAGCGGCAGAACCGCCGGGGCGGGGCCTTCGAGCGCCCGGCGGGCCTCCGAGCTTAACACGAGCGGCGTCTGCGCATAGACGATCGCCTCATCCGTGCGAATGCCCATTTCGGTCAAACGCCGCGCCACATCCCCGCGTGTATGTTCGCCGCGCAGGTGCAGGAGGGGGCCGGGGCCGGACAGTCTGGTGACTAGCGCGTCGGCATCCCGGACCACGGTCAAAACCTCTGCCCCCGCCTCCCGCGCCGCCGCTGCGGTACGCTCGCCGACGCAATGCACCCGTTGCCCGTCGAGCGGCGGGCCGCAGCGCACCGCGTTGGCCGAGGTCAGGATCACACCGGCAAAGCCGGCGAGATCGGGCAGGGTCTCGGCACAGACGATCTCCAGGATCGGCGCCACGATCACCTCCGCCGGCACGTCCAGCGCCGCCGCAAGCGCCCGCGACTGCCGTTCCGGGCGGGTCAGAACAAGGATCAGGGGCATGGCGGCCTCGGGATTGTCTGTTTTCACTGCTGGTGGTACCCCGGCGAGAACCCCGCCGCAACGCCAGCCCCTCCCGTCCCATGACCGACACCGTCACGATCCTTGGCCTCGAATCGAGCTGCGACGACACAGCGGCGGCTCTCGTGCGCCACCGGCCCGGCGCGGCGCCCGAGATCCTGTCCTCGGTGGTCGCCGGGCAGACCGAGCTTCACGCGGAGTTCGGCGGTGTTGTGCCCGAGATCGCGGCCCGCGCGCACACCGAAAAGCTCGATCTCTGCGTCGAAGAGGCGCTGGCCGAGGCCGGCATGGGCCTGGCCGATCTCGACGCAATCGCGGTCACGGCCGGGCCCGGCCTCATCGGCGGTGTGCTCGCGGGCGTGATGTTGGCGAAGGGCCTCGCCGCCGGGACCGGCCTGCCGCTCCTGGGCGTCAACCACCTTGCCGGCCACGCGCTCACGCCCCGCCTGACCGACGGCGCGGCCTTTCCCTACCTCATGCTGCTGGTCTCCGGCGGGCATTGCCAGTTCCTTCTGGTCGAGGGCGAAGACCGCTTCACCCGGCTCGGCGGCACCATCGACGACGCGCCGGGCGAGGCTTTCGACAAGACCGCCAAGCTCCTCGGCCTGCCGCAGCCGGGCGGCCCCGCGGTCGAGGCGGCCGCGAAACAGGGCGATCCGACCCGTTACAAGCTGCCGCGCCCGCTTCTCGACCGGCCGGGCATGGACATGAGCTTTTCCGGCCTCAAGACCGCGCTTCTGCGCGAACGCGACAAGCTTGTGTCACGAGACGGCGGGCTGCATGAAGCTGACCGCGCCGATCTCTGCGCCGCGTTCCAGGCCGCGGTGGCGGATGTGCTGGCCGAGAAATCGCGCCGCGCGCTCGCCGCCTATCTCGCCCTCAACCCCGCCGCGCCGGTCTTTGCCGTGGCTGGCGGTGTCTCGGCGAATATGGCCATTCGTGCAGAATTAGAGACTGTTTCGCAGGAGGCCGGCGCCGACTTCCTCGCCCCGCCCCTCGCGCTCTGCACCGACAATGCCGCGATGATCGCCTGGGCCGGGATCGAGCTCTACCGCGCCGGGCACCGGGACGACATGACGCTCCAGGCCCGCCCGCGCTGGCCGCTGGACGCGGCGGCCCCCGCCATGCTTGGATCGGGCAAGAAGGGAGCCAAGGCGTGACACAGATCTCGGTCCTCGGTGGCGGCGCGTTCGGCACCGCCTATGCCGTGTCGCTCGCCCGCGACGGGCGCGAAGTGGTGCTCTGGGCGCGCGATCCGGGTGACATGCAGGCGGTACGCGAAAACCGTCGGCGGCTGCCGGGCGTCGCCTTTCCCCAGAGCCTTCGGGTCACCGGCGACTTTACCGAGGCCGCCCGGGCCGACATCATCCTGCTCGCGATCCCGTTGCAGAAGCTCTCGGGCGTGCTCGCCGAACACCGCGACCACATCACCGGCCAGACGCTCGTCTCCTGCGCCAAGGGGATCGACATCGCCACCGGCCGCGGCCCTGCCGAGATCATCGCCGCGACCTGCCCGCAGGCAACCCCGGCGATCCTGTCCGGCCCCAGCTTCGCGGTCGACATCGCCGCCGGTCTGCCCACCGCACTGACCCTCGCCGCCGCCGATCCCGAGCCGCTGCAGCTGGTGCTCTCCACCGCCAACATCCGGCTCTACCGCTCCACCGACATGGTCGGCGTCGAGCTTGGCGGCGCGCTCAAGAACGTGATCGCCATCGCCTGCGGCATCGCCATCGGCGCCGGGCTCGGCGAAAGCGCCCGCGCGGCGCTGATGACCCGGGGCTATGCCGAGATGAACCGCTTCGCCGGTGCACGCGGCGCCCGGCCCGAGACGCTGGCGGGGCTGTCCGGCTTCGGCGATCTCGCGCTCACCTGCACCTCGGAAAAGTCGCGCAATTACGCCTACGGGCTGGCACTTGGGCGCGGCGAACAGGCCGCCGAGGGCGCGACCGTCGAGGGCAAGGCGACAGCCCGCGCCGTGGTCGAGGCCGCGCGCACCCTCGGGATCGACATGCCTATCGCCGGGCTCGTCATGGCACTGGTCACCGGCACCGTTACAACCGAACAGGCGGTCGAGGCCCTGCTCTCGCGCCCACTCAAGGAGGAATAGAGACTTGTACGCCATCATCTGCACCGACAAGGACGGCGCGCTCGAGATCCGCAAGGCGAACCGCGACAAGCACCTCGCCTATCTCGGCGCCTCGCCCATCGTGATCGCCGGGCCGTTTCAGGACGAAAGCGAAGCCATGACCGGTTCGCTCATCGTGCTCGACGTGGCCACCCGCGCAGAGGCCGAGGACTGGGCCGCGAACGACCCCTATGCCAAGGCCGGGCTGTTCCAGAAGGTGCGCATCGAGCGGTTCAAGATGGTGATCGGCTGATGGCATATTGGCTGTTCAAATCCGAACCCAACACCTGGGGGTGGGACCACCAGGTTGCCAAGGGCGAGGCCGGCGAGGAATGGGACGGGGTGCGCAACTACCAGGCCCGCAACAACATGCGCGAGATGAAGCTGGGCGATCTCGGCTTCTTTTACCATTCGGTGAACGAAAAGCGCGTGGTCGGCATTGTCGAGGTCTGCCGCGAGATCCATCCCGACAGCACCACCGACGATCCGCGCTGGGAATGCGTGGACATCAAGGCGGTGCGGCCGGTGAAAAACCCGGTGACGCTCGACATGTGCAAGGCCGATCCGCGCCTTGCCGACATGGTGCTGGTCAACAACACGCGGCTGTCCGTCCAGCCGGTGACCGAGGCGGAGTGGAACGTGGTGCTCGAACTGGCAGGCGAAAACCCTCGTTAGGATCTAGGCGAAACTCCTGCCCTCCCGCATACTGCGGCCGAATGTCGCAATTTGGGAGGGAGCCCCATGGAAGTCATCAACGTTCTGGTCGCCGCTGCGGCCGCCTGGATCTTCGGCGCCGTATGGTACATGGCGCTGGCAAAACCCTGGGTCGAGGCCGCCGGGGTCAAGGTCGATGCCAATGGCCGGCCCGAAGGCGGCAGCCCCCTGCCGTTCATCCTTTCGGCCATCGCAATGATCCTCGTCGCCGGCATGATGCGCCACATCATCGCGGAAGCTGAGATCGACACGCTGATAAAGGGGCTGATGGTGGGGCTCGGGATCGGTCTGTTCATGATCAGCCCCTGGATCATGATCAACAACGCTTACGGAATGCGGCCGTTCAAGCTCACCCTCATCGACGGCGGCTATGCCACCATCGGCTGCGCAATCATCGGCCTCATCCTGGTGCTGTTCTGAAAGGATCGGCGTGCGGGTGCGAAGCCGGCAAACGGTGAGGCGAAGCTGTCCCAAAAATAAAGGAGGGCTCCGTCCCGATCGGAGCCCTCCTTCCACCCCACGTGCTCCCTCAGCACCACACGTGTCTTTGAAAAAGGTCCGACCATCCTGGCCTCAACACGGACATTAGGCCAAAAACGCCCGCCCCGCAACTGCGGAGTACTTAGAATTCTACGTGTTTTCAATGCGTTGAAGGTAACGCCCCGTTAACGAGTAGGGGGCGCCGAATGCGCGCCCCCGATCCAATCCTGCGGTCTGTTCCGAGGTCCGGATCAGCCGTAGATGCTTTCCTTGCCGAAGTGTTTTGTCAGGAGGTAGTAGACCACCGGGCGGTACTTGTTGCGTTCCGAACGGCCATAGGTTTCCACCACCGAGTCGATTGCTTCCATCAGGTTCGGGCCATCGGCGAGGCCCAGTTTCTTCATCAGGAAATTGTTCTTCACCAGCTCCAGCTCGCTTTCCTGGGTGGCCGCCACGGTCTCGGCATCGGCATCGTAGATCGACGGGCCGCAGCCGATGGTCACCTTGGTGAGCAGGTCCATGTCCGGCTCGACGCCGCACTTGTTCTTCAGATCATCGGCATATTTGGCGATGAGGTCGTCACGTTTTCCCATAGGTTCTCTCCCAGTTCGTTCGGGCCAGTTCGTTCGGGGGGCTCTGCCCTCGACCGGCAGCCTAAGCGTGAAACAAAGCTTTCCAAAGGGAATTCTCGGGCGGCTTTCCCCCCTGGGTGTGGACACCGCCACGGGCTGGCTCCGCACAGGAAAACGGGCGCACCGTTCTGGCGCGCCCGTTCCAGTCCATACGCCGTCTCGGCGCAGGCGATCCGATGCGAGATCGGGTTACTGGGTAACCGTCTCTTCGGTGGCCGGTTCTTCTTCCGTCGCCGGTTCCTCGGTCGCCGGTTCGTCGGTCATCGGTTCGTCGGTCACGGTTTCCTCGATAACCGGTTCCTCGGTGGTCGATTCTTCCATCATCGGCTCATCGTGGATGAGCGTGCCGATCACCACGTCATCCGGCAGGCTCTCGGCGTTCGATTCATCGAATTCCGGAAGCTGTTCGAGCCGCTCCTTGGTGGTGTCGATGACGAAGCCCGTCCCGTCGGCGTTGAGCTCGAACTCGTCGATCGGCAAGGCGACGGTGTATTCTCCGAGGCCGAGGAAACCGCCGATGCCGACCACGAATTCCGCGCCATCAGCGCCCTGGATCACGTAGTCGATATCCCCGACACGCTCGCCGGTGGGATCGTAGGCGATCATGCTGAGCACGTCACCGACGGTCATTTCTTTCATGTCGGTATAGAGCGGCGCAACGGCGGTGGTGTCGTCCGTGACAATCACGCCGTCGTTCGCCGGCGCGGTATCCGTGGCGGTGGTATCCTGGGCGAGCGCGCCCCCGGCAATCATTGCGGCTGCGGCAGCGGTCATCGAGAGTGTCTTGAGTTTCATGTCGTGCCTCCTTTCGGTCACTGGATGCAGGCACAACGGGCCGCTCCCCGGGGAAGTTCCGGATTGTTTCGGCGCGGGACGGGAAAGGAGGGAAACCGGCAAATCCTTGCCGGAAGGGCGTCGGGCGGGAAGCGGGTTCCCGCCGCTGACGCGAAGTCAAAGGCCGGATCAGTAGCGGTAATGCTCGGGCTTGAACGGCCCCTTGACCGTCACCCCGATATAGGCCGCCTGGTCCGGACGCAGCTCGGTGAGCTTGGCGCCGATCTTGCCCAGGTGCAGCCGCGCGACCTTTTCGTCGAGATGCTTGGGCAGGATGTAGACCTCGTTGGCGTACTGGTCGCCCTTGGTCCAGAGCTCGATCTGGGCCAGCACCTGGTTG
>JAGRMP010000046.1 GCA_020441225.1 Maritimibacter sp.
CGGCTTACCATCGACATCACCCCGGCCCTGCGCGGTCGCATCAAGGTCGCAGCTTTCAGCCGCGGAGTCACTGTCGCTGACATGCTGCGCGAGTTGCTCGGGCGCGAATATCCGAAACCCGAAGGAGAACCTTAATGACCGGCTTTGTTATCCCTGACGTGACCGGAGACGGATCGTTCGACGCCCATTCCGGCGGCGAGCTGACGCGCGTGGAACTGACCTGGGTGGAAAAGCGGATCGAGTTCTGGATCCGGTTCGGCCAGGAGGCCGGAACGCAGTTCCTCGACCGCAGCCGTCGCATTGTCTTTTTCCGTCCCGGCTCCGTGTTTGGCTTCGTCCGTTGGGCCGCGAATGACTATGGAACTGTCGTCTCGCGCATCGACATCGTGCGCGCGATCGCGGCTGGCAACTCCTATCAGACGCTGCCCTTCGTGCGTCCCGGTGGCGAGATTTTGTTGAAGGTCGAGGGCTGGCCCAAGGTCGAAGAGGTTCTGCGTCATGTCGATGCGATCGAGGGTTTTGGTATCGACCCTGCCGAGGTCGATCCCGACCACTGGCGTCATGTCGGGCACTGGATGAAGGCGGGCAAAGCGCCGCGACCCTATACGGCGGAACGCCATGCCGCATGGCTCCGGCGTCGGGAGATCGGAAAATGACACGCGCCCGCTACACCATGGTGACGGTCGCGGCGCTTGCCGCCGTCGTTGCCGGCAGCATTCCGACTGCGCCACGGCTGGTCTGGAACGCCTCGGCCAGCGTGCCGATTGGTTTCTACATCATCGCGCCGGTGGACCGGCTCGAGGTGCCAGATCTGGTCGCGGTCATGCCGCCCGAACCCTTTGCAGGTTTCATGGTCGCGCGCGGCTATGTCGGTCGCGATGTGCCGATCCTGAAGCACGTCATCGGGCTGCCGGGACAACGGGTCTGCCGTGACGGTGCTGCGATCACCGTCGATGGCAGACACCTGGGGGAGGCGCGAGAGCGCGACAGCCAGGGCCGCGATCTTCCCGTCTGGCAGGGCTGTCGCACCATCGCGGAGGGCGAGGTCTTTCTGATGAACCCGGCGGTCTCTGACAGCTTCGATGGCCGCTACTTCGGTCCGTTCACCACCTCGGCAGTGATCGGCCGGGCCAGTCCACTGTTCACCGATGAGGGTGGCGATGGCCACCTCGTCTGGCGCGCGCCGGAGCGGTGACGCGCGTTTATGGCGGGACGTGCCAGCGGCCTGCCTCCCATTCACCGCATGAGGACGGAGCTTCCAATGCCACAGATTGGTCAATTCACCCGCACGCCGTCCGGCTATTCCGGACAGCTTCGCACGCTCTCGCTCGACCTGGAACTGACCTTCGTTCCCACAGACAATATCGATTCCGAGAAAGCTCCCGCTTATCGCATCCACCTCGGTGACGAGGAGGGCCCGGAGGTTGGCGCGGGCTGGAAACACACCGGCGAAACCGCTGGGGCGTTCGTTTCGGTCCTGCTCGATGATCCGGTTTTCCAGCATCCGATCCGCGCCCGCCTGTTTCAGTCGGATGAGGAGGGCAGGGACTGGGGGTTGCACTGGACCCGCCCGAAGAAACGCGACGAGCAGGACTGACCATGATCATGTCCTGCACCCCTCCCGCTTCGGGAAGATGCGGCGCTCGCCGCCGAATTCTCTTCCTTCTTCTTTCCGGCCTCTTCCTCCCGGTCACCGCCACGCAACCGCTTCTGGCGCAAACCGATGTGGCCGAACACGCAATCGCCGCGCATCC
>JAGRMP010000425.1 GCA_020441225.1 Maritimibacter sp.
CGCAACAATGGCGACCCCCGTCGCCCCTTGGGCGACTCCCCCGGGATATTTCCGGCAAGAGGAAAAGCAGCCCCCATCTTCCATTTGCTCCAAATATCCTCGCCGAAGGCCACGCGCCGCAGGCGCGTCCGGGAACCCCGCCACATGCGCTGAGGCGGATTGGTCCGTAGGGCGCGGCTCGCCCCGCCGGCCCTCGGGAGGCATGACATGCTGACGATCTACGGCCGCCGCAATTCGTCGAACGTCCAGCTGGTGATGTGGGCGGTCCACGAGCTGGGCCTGCCGCACGAGCGGATCGACTACGGCTTCGGCCATGCCTCGCCGCTGTCGCCGGAGTTCCTGGCGATGAACCCGATGGGCAAGGTGCCGGTGCTGCGGGACGGCGACGTGACGCTGTTCGAGGCGGCGGCGATCCTGCGCTATCTCGGCGCGGCCTATGGGGACGAGGCGTTCTGGCCGCGGGACGCGCGGGTGCGGGGGCCGCTCGACACCTGGGCGGAGTGGGGCAAGAACAGCTTCACCGAGGTGGTGCTGCGGATCTTCTACCATTCGGTGCGCCTGCCGCCCGACCAGCGTGACCCGGCCTACCTGGCGGAGGCGATCGCGGCGCTGGGGCCGCTGGCGGCGATCCTCGACAAGCGGCTGGCGGGGCGGGAATACCTGGGCGAGTCGTTTTCCTTCGCGGATATTGCCGTGGGGCATATCCTGCACCGCTATTTCACGCTCGACTGGCCGCGCCCGGACCTGCCCGCGCTGGCCGCCTATTACGCGCGCCTTCAGACACGGGCCGCCTATCGCGACCACGCGATGGTCAATTACGAGGCGCTGCGGGGGTATACCTGATGGAGGCGGATTTCGTCATCGTCGGGGCGGGCTCGGCGGGCTGCGCGATGGCCTACCGGCTGGCCGAATCCGGGGCCTCGGTCATCGTGATCGAGCATGGCGGGACCGACGCGGGGCCGTTCATCCAGATGCCGGCGGCGCTGAGCTATCCGATGAACATGGCGATGTATGACTGGGGTTATTCCTCGGAACCCGAACCGCATCTGAACAACCGCCGTCTCGCCACGCCCCGGGGCAAGGTGATCGGCGGGTCGTCCAGCATCAACGGCATGGTCTATGTGCGCGGCCATGCGCTGGACTTCGACCACTGGGCCGAGACGGGGGCCGAGGGCTGGGGCTATGCCGACGTGCTGCCCTATTTCCGGCGGATGGAGCACTGGCACGACGGCGGGCATGGCGGCGATCCCGAATGGCGGGGCAGCGA
This sequence comes from Maritimibacter sp., assembly GCA_020441225.1. The sequence continues at coordinate 1,268 of JAGRMP010000425.1, forward strand.
CGGGCCGCTGCATGTGACGCGGGGCCCGCGCACCAACCCGCTGTTCGCGGCCTTCGTCGAGGCCGGGCGGCAGGCGGGCTACCCGGTGACGGGGGATTACAACGGGCGCCAGCAGGAAGGCTTCGGCCCGATGGAGCAGACCGTCTGGCGCGGGCGGCGCTGGTCGGCGGCCAATGCCTATCTGCGGCCCGCTCTCAGGCGGCAGAACTGCACGCTGGTCAAGGGGTTTGCCGAGCGGATCGAGATCGCGGAGGGCCGCGCGACGGGGGTTATCCTGCGGGGCCGCGCGCCGATCCGGGCGCGGCGGCAGGTGGTCATCGCGGCCTCGTCGATCAACTCGCCGAAGCTGTTGATGCTGTCGGGGATCGGTCCGGCGGCGCATCTGCGCGAACATGGGATCGCGGTGGTCGCGGATCGTCCCGGCGTGGGCGGTAACCTGCAGGATCACCTCGAGATCTACATGCAGATGGCGGCGAGCCAGCCGATCACGCTCTACAAGCATTGGAACCTGATTTCCAAGGCGCTGATCGGGGCGCAGTGGCTGCTGACGGGCAAGGGGCTTGGCGCGTCGAACCAGTTCGAGAGCGCGGGGTTCATCCGCTCGGCTGCCGGGGTGCGCTACCCGGATATCCAGTTCCATTTCCTGCCGATCGCCGTGCGCTATGACGGCAAGGCGGCGGCCGAGGGGCACGGGTTCCAGGCCCATGTCGGCCCGATGCGGTCCGAAAGCCGGGGGCGGGTGTCGCTGCGCTCGGCCGATCCGGGCGAGGCGCCGGTGATCCGGTTCAACTACATGTCGCAGGAGAGCGATTGGCGCGACTTCCGCGCCTGCGTGCGGCTGACGCGCGAGATCTTCGGGCAGGAGGCCTTCCGGCCCTTCGTCCGCCACGAGATCCAGCCCGGCGCGGCGGTGCAGTCGGATGCCGAGATCGACGCCTTCATCGCGGAACACGCCGAGAGCGCCTATCACC
>JAGRMP010000426.1 GCA_020441225.1 Maritimibacter sp.
GCCCCCACCGGCGGCCGGTCGAGCAGCCGGTGCGGCACCGCGGCGGGCGGGCGTGGCCAGCCCTGGCCCGCGGGGTCGGGGGTCAGGGGGCGGCGCGCGAGCTGGGCGCGATAGGGCGAGAGGGACGGGCCGGAGGTCATGAGAACATAAATAGAACATCTGCCGGATTGCACAAGCCGTCGCCTGCGCCCGTGCCGTCGCCTGCGCGGCATGTCGCGCGGGCGTCCACACGGAAACCCCGCAAAAGAGTGATTCAGCTTTCCCGCGAAACCCTTTAGAAACCCACCGAATCGAGATGGAGAGGGCAGATGGCGAAAATCACCTATATCGAGCACAACGGCACCGAGCATGTCATCGACGTCGCCAACGGGCTCACCGTGATGGAAGGCGCACGCGACAATGGCGTGCCGGGGATCGAGGCCGATTGCGGCGGCGCCTGCGCCTGTTCGACCTGCCATGTCTATGTCGCCGAAGACTGGGTCGAGAAACTGCCCGCCAAGGAAGCGATGGAAGCCGACATGCTCGACTTCGCCTGGGAGCCCGACCCGGTGCGCTCGCGGCTGACCTGCCAGCTCAAGGTGAGCGACGCGCTCGACGGGCTGGTCGTGACCATGCCGGAAAAACAGATCTGATCTCACGCACCCGTGTCGGGCGGTTGACCCCGCCGCCCGCTATCCTGCCCCCGAACGACCGGGCGAGGGACGGACACGATGATGCGACATTTCCTGGCTTTGGCCGTCTTCCTCGCCTGCGCGCCTGCCGCGCACGGGCAGGGGATCGGGCAGGGGATCGGGCAGGGGAGCGCGCCGGAGATCGTGGCCGCCGCCTATACCGAGCCCACCGCCCGTTATGACCATGGCGTGCTCGGCGACGCGGTCGAATGGGGCGCGCTCCGGCTCGATCTCGCGGGCGGCGAAAGCCGGCTGATCCGCCTCGCCGACACCCGCGTGTTCGAAGATATCCGCCCCCGGCTCATCTCCGGCGACCGCGGCCAGACCTTTGCGATGGTGGTCGAAAGCGACCTTGCCCTGGGCGCGCGGCTCGCGCTCTACGGCCCCGACGGTCTCCATGCCGCCACGCCCTTCATCGGCCAGCCGCACCGCTGGCTCGCGCCGGTCGGCGCGGGCGATCTCGACGGCGACGGCGCGGTCGAGATCGCCTATGTCGACCGCCCGCATCTCGCCAGGACCCTGCGGATCTGGCGGCTGCGGGACGGGGCGCTGACCGAGGTCGCCAGCCTCGCGGGCGTCACCAACCACCGGATCGGCTGGGACTTCATCGCCGGCGGCCTGCGCGACTGCGGCGCGGGCCCGGAGATGGTGCTTGCCAGCGGCGACTGGCAGACCCGGCTGGCGGTGCGCTTCGACGGCGGGACGCTGAGCGCGCGCGACCTCGGCGGCCCGGCCACGCCCGAGGCGCTCGCCGCGGCGCGCGCCTGCGATTGATCTCAGAGCGCCGCGCTGAGCGCGGGAATGCCCAGGAACACGAGCAGGAAGGCCACCGCCTGGACCACGTGGTACAGCGCGTTATGCGTGAGCCCCAGCCCCGGGATCTTCGCCGCCTGCTGCCCCGCGCCCGCCAGCGCCACCGCCAGCCCGAGCGCGCCGAGCCAGCTTCCGGTCACGACGAAGCCCGCGAGCACCGCCAGCGTCGGCGGCAGGCTGAACCCGGACGAGAGCAGGAAGCTGCGGATGACGAACAGCGCCAGCGCCGCGTAGACTGCGAAGGAACCCCAGGCGAGCACCGCCCCCCAGGGCGCCGGCAGGCCGAAGATCCGCGCCGCGATCAGCCACAAAAACAGGTTGGCCGCGCCGATCACCAGCATCGTCACCAGCCAGAGGCGCTTGCCGGCCCCCTGCGACCGGTCCCAGACCCAACCATGCGACACCGCCCCCAGAAACGCCGCGACCCCGAGCGCCCCGTAGAGCCCGGCAAACAAATCCTCGACCGCGCCCGCGCCGATCAGCCGCCCGACAAAGACGAAACACAACGCCGCCAGGCCGAAATCCGTGAGCGTGACGTCAGCTTCCCGCATCCCGCGACGCCTCCTTTTTCTTGGCCGAAATACTCCGGGGGGTCCGGGGGGCCGGCCACCCGGGGCGCACAGGCCGCAACCGGGAAAGATCGTAAAACATCAACTCAACCCCCGGAATCGCCAGAAAGTCACCAAACGAAGTTCGAAAAATACAATTCCCTCACAGCGCCCGCCAGCCGATATCCCGCCGGCAGAACCCCTCCGGCCAGTCGATCGCATCGACCATCCCGTAGGCCGCGTCGCGCGCCTCGCGCAATGTGTCGCCTCGCGCCGTCACATTCAGCACCCGCCCGCCGGCCGCACAGATCCGTCCGTCGATCTCCCTGGTCCCGGCATGAAACACCATGTGTTTCGAATCCTCCGGCACCCCATCGAGCCCGCCGATCTCCGATCCTTTCGCATAGGCCCCAGGATAGCCCTCCGCCGCCATCACCACCGTCATCGCGTGGTCGTCGGCCCAGTTCACCTGGGCCTCCGCAAGCCGCCCCTCGGCCGCCGCCAGCATCAAATCCAAAGCCTGCGCCCCAAGCCGCATCATCAGCACCTG
>JAGRMP010000003.1:0-10404 GCA_020441225.1 Maritimibacter sp.
GGCGCTTGTGCGCTCTGTGCCTTGGGCGTCTGTCACGTCCAAAAGTTATCCACAGGATGAGTCAAAGGTGATTCGCCGTCAAATTCTTTTTTGAATCAAGGGTTTACGATTTCCCTTGATACAAGATATTGTGCACGGGTTTGAAGGATCGTCTATGGTGTGGGGTCACACCAAGACTTTGAAGCGCCGAAATGTGGCTTTTTGATGGATACCCCGCATTTGTTTCCCAGCCATATCCGGGATGCTGTTGCGCCAAGGTTACCATGATCCGGTCGCGTATCACTTTTGCGACAATTGACGCCGCCGCTATCGACAGAGACCGGCTATCTCCTTTCACTATTGCAACACCGGAAACAGTGCAGCCCCGCGGGATCAGGTTGCCGTCGATCAGCAGGCGATCGGGCTGCGGGTCGAGTGCCGCGACCGCCCGCAGCATCGCGATATGCGCGGCGCGCAGGATGTTATGGCAGTCGATCTCTTCCACCGTCGCATGCGCCACGCCGACGCTGGCGGTCGCCAGGATCGTTTCGTACAGCGCTTCGCGCCGGGCCCTCGTGAGTTTCTTGGAATCATTCAGACCGGCGGGGATGTTGGTGGGGTCGAGCACCACCGCCGCCGCCGTCACCGGCCCCGCGAGCGGGCCACGCCCCACCTCATCGACCCCGGCGACGCGGGTCGCGCCCTGCGCCAGCGCGGCGGTCTCGAACTCGAAATCGGGATAATTGACTGCCATGCCACTGGGTCGCCCAATGCATTTGGCGGTGCAAGCGGAAAGAGCGACACCCGCTGCCGCAATACCGGGCGGGTGCGATCGCTCGGGCCCATCGCCCGGCGCGGCACGGACAGAAGCGGGCACCGTCGATTGCGCACCGCCGACGCGGCGACGCCTGGGGCGCGGGTCGTGGGCGTTTGCCCCCCTCAGGTTGCGGCAATGAAAAGGGGGTGGCAGGCATTTGCCCACCACCCCCGGGGGACGCGCGGCGGAAACCTGCGACGAACCGCGCGCCTGCTCGAAAAACCTCGGAAACACCCGGTTTCGGCCGGGCCTTGCGCCCTGCCTTGTCACCTCACGGACGCACCCACCGGCGGCCGGTCGCGTCAATGGCGCCCGTCATGACCGTGGCCCCCCTGTCCCTGGTCATCTGCCATCAGGCCGTGCCGCCAGAGGCATCCGGCCTCGTAGGCGACGACATCGTAGCGCACGTTCGGCAATTCCACGCGCTCTGCGCAGACCCCCGGGAGCGTGCCCCAGTACCGGTATTGCGAGATCAAACACCGGCGCCCGTACCACGACCCGCGGTCGGACCCGAGCTTGATGTCGAAGCGGCAGGCGGAGGGCAGCGGGCTCTGTGGCACAACGACCGGCGGCAATGGATACCCGCCCGGATGCGCCCCGTCGCTGCGCGACGTCGCGATGACCGCGGCGGCGACAAGACCCAGGAAGGCGGCGGCCGCAATCGCATCGCCGTTGCTGTCGGCGCGCGCCGGCGCGGTTGTCGCGGTGGTGAGCGTCAAGGCCCCGGCGAGGGTGGCCGCACAGGCCATGTGGGAGGTCTTGCCAGCGAAGGTCCGGATCATCTCTTGCCCTTTCGTACTGCGCCTCTGCGACGCGTTGGGAACGGGACGACCCTGCCGCCGGGGGACAAAGACAGGCAATAACGCTGCGCTGTTAGGGGATAACAGCGCGCCCCAGGGCGAAGGATATTGAATATCTTCGGGCAGACGCGCAGTGTCCGGCGCATGAAAAAGCTCATCGCCATATTCGGGCTCGCTGCCCTCACCGCCCTCGCCGGTCTTCCGGCCGCGGCGGAATGCTATGCCGATTACAAGGCCAAGCGCGACGACCCGCTCAAGCTGCACTACGGGGTGATTGCGCTCCCCGACACTGTCTGCACGAAACCGAAGGCGGCAGAGGCCGAGATTGCCGAGCGGATCGCCGTCGACGGCTGGACCCTGCTCTCCATCGTCTCGATCTTCGACGAAGCCGGGCTTGCCGACACGGAAAGGAGGGCCAATGCCGGAGCGTTCTTTCTCCGTTACTGAGACCCGCGCCGCCGGAACCCGGGTCGCGCTGATCGGCACGGTCGCGGTGGTTGTCATCCTCGGGCTGGCGGCGGTGTTTCTGTTTCTCAACCTGCCCGACGCCAACGCGTTCAACGCCCGGGTCGAGCGGATCTTCGTCGAGAACGACCTCACCAGCGCCGCCGAGATCAAGCTTTTGGAGATCCTCGCGCAATCGGGCACCGCCTTTTCGGACACGCTGGCGAGCTACCGGGTGGTGATCTTCGTGCTCCTGGTCTTCGCGACGGCGATGCTGGTGGCGGCGCTCGGCCTGCTCGTGACCATCGTGGTGCTTAACCGCCGCATGGGCGAGATCGAGCGCGCCGGCATTACCGTGAACGCGCTGCTCATCAGCCGCGAGGAGCGCGCGGTCTATCTCAACAACATGGAATTTTCGCTCACCGAGTCGGCGATCGAGACGCTGGCCGTGCTCGCCGAGGCGCGGATGGACGAAGACGTGCTCACCGGCGCCGAGCTCGAAGCGCTGATCTCGGGCAAGGATGCGGCCGATTGCGACGAGGCGGCGGGGGCGATGCGGATCAAGCGTCTGCGCGATGCGCTCGGCAACCAGCTGATGTCGGAGGTTCTGGTGCGCACCATCGCCCGGCGCGGCTACATGCTGGCGATCGACAAGGACGTGATCCGGATGGTCTAGGGACGGGCGGGCGCCACGGGACCGGCGGTGGAGGCGACGGTGTCCGGAATCCGGAAATCCGGATTTCCAGATTCCTTTGAGCCAGGTTTTTAGACAGTATTTCAACGGGGTAAGCGCCATTCTCAGGCGCGGCGAATCCCCGAGTTCATGTTCGGTTAACCACGATTCCCGGCAAACGACCCGCGCTCGCCCGGCAAGGCCGACGCCTCAGATATCGAGAAAATAGCTGTCCACCCGGCGCCAGAAATGCAGCAGGTCTTCCGCCGTGGCCGGTTTCTGACCCATGCTCTCGACCGCGTAGATATCCGCGGCCAGGATCGCGGCAAGCCGATAGGCGAGCGGCGCGGCATTGGTCGCATCGGCATTGCGCCGGATGTTGTCCTCGAGCGTAGCTGCGGCAGACGTCATCGCAAAGACCACCGACAGCGCCGGCGCTTCCGGCCAACGCAGGCACAGATGGCGCACCAGCCCGCGCCGTCGCGCTTCGCTGCCGGAGGCAAGCTCCTCCAACGCGAACGCGATCATGGAATCAATGACAGACTGCCGTGACATCGGCGCCCCACCCCAAACTCAACAGACCCTCGCGGGCGAGTGTAGGCGCTCCGGCAGATTCGCCCAAGGCCTTGTTGCGGCGCCGAAAGAAACAGTCGGTTGACCAACTTCCCCGCGCCGCCCCGCAACCGGACAAAGGTGCGGCAGGCCGACGGTAAGGAAATCGAAATCAAACCGTCCTATTCCGGGGCCAAACAGGCTCACTCCTCGCAACAGGCTGCGCTTCATGAAACTGTCGGCATCCGTCTCAACGCCAATTCTCGCCGCCTTCCTCTTGTTGGCTCTGGTCATCACCGGCAATGCCGTCGTGGGGCTGTGGGGCGTCCGGCAGCTGTCCGAAATGTCGCGGCGCGTCGGCAGCGCGCTCGCGCCGCAGTCGCAAGTGGCGATGCAGGTTGTGGTCCATTCCTCGAAGGCCGGCGAGGCGATCGAGATGTTCTCCGCCACCCACGACATGGACGTGCTCGACGTCTCGCTCGACGAGATCGACACGGCCGACGTCTACGTGGCGGCTCTCGCCGATGGCGGGGAAACCCCGGTCGCCACGATCGCGCCGGTGGCGGACACCGAGCTTCAACGCCTCGTGGCCGCAGCGCAGGAGCAGCTTTACGCCTTCCGCCTCGCGGTCGAGAACCGGCTGGCCTCCGAGTTCGACGAATTTGGCCCTTCGTCGGACTCGGCGCAGACGTTCCGTGAAGATTTCGCGGCCCTCGACGCCGGGTTCGAAACCCTTCTCACCGGGACCGGGCACCGCGAAGCGAGCGAAACCCGGCTCGCGCTGCAGGACGCCCGCTTCGCCGTGACCGCCGCGTCGCGGGCCCTGTTCGACCTGCTCGTCAAGCTCGATCCCGACCGCGACACCGCCCCGGTCAGCGCAGCCTTCGACGCCGCCGGAGAGGCGCTGCGCCGGGCCGCCCAGGCGCCCCTGGCGCCGCCGCTGGACGCGGAAATCGCCGCGCTGGATCAGCTCACCGAAGACGCTGCCTGGATCCTCGAAAGCCATGTCGAAGCCCTGCGCTACCGCACCACGCTCCGGCAGGATTACGACGCGGCCTATGCCGCGCTCTCCGCGACGACGGCAGCGATGGTGGCCCGGATCGACGACCTCACCGCCCAGGGCATCGACGACGTCGCAGCCGTCAAGTCGATCACCTTCACCGCCGCGCTGGTCGGCGCCGCGCTGATGGCGCTGGTGACGACCGGTGTCTACCTGCTGATCCGCCGTCGGATCGTGCGCCGGCTGCGCAGCCTCGCCCGCGTCCTTGGCGAGCTCAATACCGGCAGCGGCCCGGTACACCTGCCGCAGTGGACGGCGCGCGACGAGCTCGGGCTCCTGCGCGACCAGGTCGTCGCCTTCAAGGACGGCCGCGACGAGATCGCCCGGATGCAGCGCGACCAGGCGGCGCATCTCGACCAGCTCGCGGCGAAGGAAGCGGAGGCGCGCGCCGCCGCCGCGGGCCTTGCCGAGCGCAAGGCCGAAGCCGAACGCGACGCCCGCACCATGGCCGAACGGCAGAGCCGGCGCGAGGCGATGATCGCCGAGGTCGGCACGGTGGTCGGGGCGGTCGCTGCCGGCGATCTGGCCCAGAGGCTGTCGCTCGACTGGGACGACGATCAGCTCGACCGGCTCGCCGCCGGCGTCAACGGGCTCATCGACACGATCGAACGGGTTTTCGACAGCGCCAACCGGGCCATCGGCGAGATCGCCGCCGCCAATCTCGATATCACTTGCGCCAGCGACATCGGCGGGGTGTTCGGCGCGTTCCAGGAGATGATCGGCAAGACCGCGCAGCGGCTCTCGGCGGTGGTCCGCGAAATCGCGGCCGCGGGCGACGTGGTCTCGGCCGGGTCCGACGATGTCACCGGGATTGCGCGCGATCTCGCCGAAGAAAACGCGTCACAGGCCCAGACCGTGTCGCAGATCGCCGCCGCGATCGGCCAGATCAACGCCTCGGTCGGCGCCAACGCCGCCACCGCACGCGCGGCCCGCGACGACGCGAACGGCGCCGCGGCCCTCGCCGCCACCGGCTCGTCCGATGTCTCGAACACCATCGGCGCCGTCCGCCAGATCGCCGAGAGCTCGTCCGAAATCGTGGCCTTCCTCGACGAGATCGAGAACATCGCCTTCCAGACCAATCTCCTCGCGCTCAACGCCTCCGTCGAGGCGGCGCGCGCCGGAAGTGCGGGCAAAGGGTTTGCGGTTGTCGCCGCCGAAGTGCGCGGGCTCAGCCACAAGACCGCACAGGCGGCGGAACATATCAAAATCATCATCGACCGCTCGGGCGCACATATCGACCGCGGTGTCGAACTGGTGGAGAAAACCGGTCGTCAGATCAGCTCCGTCCACAGCGCAATTTCGGCGCTTTCGACCCGAATTGCCGAAGTCGACCGGGTGTCGGAAGAGCAGGCCACCGCGGTCAAGGCCCTCGCCGAGGCCATCGACCGGATCGATTCCGCGGTTCAGACCGGGGCCGAGCGGGCGCAGACATGCGACGCCGCCGCGGCCGCATTGGCGCGCGAGTCGCGCCGTCTTTCCGACCTCGTCGCCGCCTTCCGGCTGGCGAGGGCCGCGGACGGCACAGCCCGGCCCGGCGCGGGCAGCGAAACGCGCAACCGATTCGCTTCGGGCGGAGCGGGGACCTTTGCCGGGGCGCAGGGGTCGGCCTCCCGGTCACTCGCCTCCTGAGCTCCAGTCCCCCGAGCTCCGGTCCCCTGGACTCCGGTCCCCTGAACCCCGGTCCCCCGACCTTTGGCCCCCGACCTTTGGCCTTTGGCGCGAGTACGCCCCGGCGCCCGCGCGAAAACCGGCGCGCCGCCAGACACCGGGGATGTAGCACCAGATCGCACCGCCGTGTCGATGGACAGGAAGACCGCAGATGCCCCGAGGTCCGGGGCCGTCAATGCGCCGCCAGCCCGGCGTTGGTGTCGAGCAGGAACTGGCGGAATATCGGCGCGCTCGCCGCACCGATCCCGCGCGCATTCGGCCCGATTCCCCCGGCCTCGACCACCGGTGTGATCAACCCGCGCTTGTCCTGGTTGGCAAGGTAGCGTCGGGTCCGGACCACCAGCTCGCGGCGCACGTCGTCGGGAAAGGCACCGTCGATCACGATCGCCTCGAAATCGATCACCGAACAGATCGTGAGCGAGGCCTTCGCAAGCTCCTGCGCGGTCTGGCCGATCCAGGGGTCGACGAACCGCCGGATCCCGCTCCAGTCCTGCGGCATCTGCCACAACCCGACGGGATCGAGCCCGGCTTCCTTCACCCGCTTTTCGAGCAGGTTGAGCGAGGCCACGTCGATCAGTTGCTGCGATTCGCCGTGCGGCCCGGTCGTGCGTATCGAGCCCAGCGCGCCGGCGTTGCCGCGGTTGCCCTCGAAGACCGTCCGGTTCAGCACCACGCCGCCGCCGATGAGCGAGCCGATGAAGAAATAGGCGTAGTCGCGAAACCCCTTGCCGCGGCCGAACAGGTGCTCGGCGCGGCAGGCCGCGGTGGCGTCGTTGATGACCTGCACCGGCAGGTCCGTGAACCGCGCCACCTCGCCGACGAAATCGACGTTCTTCCAGCGTCGGAACCGCTCGGCCTCGACCCCCGACAGATCGTGCCATTTCCAGAATTCGAACGGCGTCGCCAGGCCGATTCCGCAGACCCGAGCGCGCATGTCGGGCGAAAGATCCGCGAACAGGGCCTCGAGACTGGTTTCAAGGAATCCGAAGACCTCGTCGGGCAACGGGTAGGCATAGGTGGTGTGGATCTGGTTGCGGACCGCGCCGACCAGGTCGAGCAGCACCAGATCGGCGCTGCGCCGGCCGATCTTCATGCCCACGCCGAGCACTCCGTCGGGGTTGAGCTCCATCGGGATCGAGGGTTTGCCCACCTTGCCGCGGATCGGCTCGCCGCGCCGAAGGATGCCGTCGTTCTCCAGCTTCCGCAGGATGATCGACACGGTCTGGGGCGACAGGCCAATCCGGCGTGCCACCTCGGCCCCCGGCAGGGCGCCGCCCCTTTGCAAGAGCGACAGGATCAGGCGTTCGTTATGGTCGCGAACCCCGCTCTGGTTCACGCCGCCCACAATCCTGCTCTGCCTGCCGCCATCCATGGCGCCGACCATATGTGTCTCCTCCCGGTATAGAAAGATGACAGGTCGAAAAAATAAATCAACTTTATTTATTTATTGACAGCCGCCCGGGAATCTCGTTCTCTTGGGAAGAACCTGGCGGGGAGATCCGCACAGGTTCGGGCTGGGAGGAGACCGGCCTGACATGCCACACGAGAGAGTTCTGGGAGGAACCATGCACAAGCTTCTTTTGACTTCGGCCATCGCACTCGCAGCCACGGCCACCGGTGCTTTCGCCGAGACCAGCGCCTGCCTGATCACCAAGACCGACACCAACCCGTTCTTCGTGAAAATGCGCGAAGGCGCCGCCGCCAAGGCGGAAGAACTGGGGATCGAGCTCAAATCCTATGCCGGCAAGATCGACGGCGACAACGAGAGCCAGGTTGCCGCGATCGAGACCTGCATCGCCGACGGCGCCTCGGGCATCCTGATCACCGCGTCGGATACCGCCGGCATCGTGCCCTCGATCCAGGCCGCGCGCGATGCGGGTCTCCTGGTGATCGCGCTCGACACCCCGCTGGAGCCGATCGACTCCGCCGACATGACCTTTGCCACCGACAACTTCCTCGCCGGTGAACTGATCGGCCAGTGGGCCGCCGCCACGCTCGGCGACGCTGCCGCCGACGCCAAGATCGCGATGCTCGACCTCGCCGTCAGCCAACCCTCGGTCGGCGTGCTGCGCGACCAGGGCTTCCTGCAGGGCTTCGGCATCGACCTCGGCGACCCGAACAAATGGGGCGACGAGACCGATCCGCGGATCGTCGGCCATGACGTGACCGCCGGCAACGAAGAAGGCGGCCGCAAGGCGATGGAAAACCTGCTGATCACCGATCCGGAGATCAACGTGGTCTACACCATCAACGAACCTGCCGCTGCCGGCGCCTACGAGGCGCTCAAGGCCATGGGACGTCAGGACGACGTGCTGATCGTCTCGGTCGACGGCGGCTGCCCCGGCGTGCAGAACATCGCCGAAGGCGTGATCGGCGCCACCTCGCAGCAATACCCGCTGCTCATGGCCTCGCTCGGCATCGAAGCGATCGCCGCCTACGCCGCCGACGGCACCCTGCCGGAAGCGACCGAGGGCAAGGACTTCTTCGACACCGGCGTGGCGCTGGTGACCGACAAGCCCGCCGAGGGCGTCGACTCGATCAGCGTCGAAGAGGGCCTCGCGCTCTGCTGGGGCTGATTTCCCGACCTTGACTATCGGAGGGGCGGCCGCCGCCGCCCCTTCACCGTAGACGCGGGGGCTTTCGCCTCCGTACACTCTTTGTCGAGGGGTGCACCAAGACACCCCCGACAAAGCCAGGAGGGGAATTCATGACTGAGACCGAATTCAAGGGTCAGGACTATGAAAGGTCGCTGACAGGCGCCGCCAGCAAGGTGGCCGAATTCGAGGATACCGACCGCGGCGCGCTTCGACGCTTTCAGCACATTCTGCACGCAACGCCTTCGCTGGTGCCGCTGATCGTGCTGGCCGTCTCGCTGGTCATTTTCGGCGTCCTCGAAGAACGCTTCTTCCGCGCCGCGACGCTCACGCTGATCATGCAGCAGATCGCCGTCGTGGGCATTCTCGGCGTCGCCCAGAGCCTGGTGATCCTGACCGCCGGCATCGATTTGTCAGTCGGGGCGTTTGCGGTTTTCACCTCGGTGCTCATGGGGCAGTTCACCTTCCGTTACGGCATCCCGCCCGCGATCTCGATCCTGCTCGGCCTCGCCGTCGGCACCGGCCTCGGGGCGATCAACGGCTGGCTGGTGGCCAAGATCAAGCTGCCACCCTTCATCGTTACGCTCGGAACCTGGCAGATCGTGCTCGCGGCCAACTTCATCTATTCGGCCAACGAGACCATCCGCAGCCAGGACATCGAGGCCGAGGCGCCGATCCTCCAGTTCTGGGGCACGAGCTTCAAGGTCGGCGCCACCACGGCCACCCTCGCCGTGGTGCTTCTGATCGCCATCGTGGTCATCATGGCCTACATCCTGCGCCAGACCGCCTGGGGTCGGCACACCTACGCGGTCGGCGACGACCCCGAGGCGGCAGAGCTCGCCGGCGTGCAGGTCAAGCGCCAGCTCATCCAGGTCTACGCCCTTGCGGGTTTCTTCACCGCCGTCGCCGGCTGGGTGATGATCGGCCGCTACGGCTCGGTCAGCCCCGCCGCCTCGACCGGCCAGATCGGCAACATCCAGGCGATCACCGCGGTGGTGATCGGGGGCATCTCGTTGTTCGGTGGGCGCGGCTCGATCCTCGGCATGTTCTTCGGCGCGCTGATCGTCGGTGTCTTCGAGCTTGGCCTCAGGATGCTCGGCACCAACCCGCAGCTCACCTACCTGCTCATCGGCCTGCTCATCATCGTGGCCGTGGCCATCGACCAGTGGATCAGAAAGGTGTCGACATGACCCAGACGGTGGAACCCATCCTCAAGGCCCGCGGCCTCGTCAAACGCTTCGGCAAGGTCACCGCGCTCAACCATTGCGATTTCGACCTCTACCCCGGCGAAGTGCTGGCGGTGATCGGCGACAACGGCGCCGGCAAGTCGGTGATGATCAAGTCGCTCTCGGGCGCGATCCGCCCCGACGCGGGCAAGATCACCCTCGAGGGCAAGGAGGTGAATTTCGCTTCGCCCCTCGACGCGCGCAAGAACGGGATCGAGACGGTCTACCAGACCCTCGCGCTCAGCCCGGCGCTGTCGATCGCGGACAACATGTTCATGGGCCGCGAGCTGCGCAAGAAAGGGCCGCTTGGCACGTTCCTGAAACAGCTCGACCGCACGGCGATGAACGCCTTCGCCCGCGAGAAGCTGACCGAGCTGGGGCTGATGACGATCCAGAACATCTCGCAATCGGTCGAAACCCTCTCGGGCGGCCAGCGCCAGGGCGTGGCGGTGGCGCGCGCCGCCGCCTTCGGCTCCAAGGTCATCATCCTCGACGAGCCCACGGCCGCGCTCGGGGTGAAGGAAAGCCGCAAGGTGCTGGAGCTGATCCAGCAGGTCCGCGACCGCGGCATGCCGGTGGTGCTGATCTCGC
>JAGRMP010000003.1:10417-14134 GCA_020441225.1 Maritimibacter sp.
CTTCGAAGTGGCCGACCGGATCCATGTCCACCGCCTCGGCGAACGGCTCTGCACCATCAGCCCCAAGGACTACACCATGTCCGATGCGGTGGCCTTCATGACCGGCGCCAAGGAACCGCCGGAGCAGCAGGCGGCCTGACACCGAAGGACCGGAACACACCAAAGGCGCCGCCCAAAAGGGTGGCGCCTTTTCCGTCCGGTCGCGCGAGCCGCCCGCCGGTCCTCTGGACGACATTCGCCTGCAGGGCGCGGTCCCGAATCACCGACCCGCAGTCGCCACCGAGCGCGAAAACGCGCCCTGGGTGGGCGCAATGCGCACAAGTGGCAGGTCGCCACCGCAGGTCGAACGGGTCGGGCCGGGACGGCCCCGGATTTCAATCGTCTTTTCGCTTTTTGCCGCTGGCGGATGCTGCCGTGGGAAAGGTTTTTTAACCGGTCCCAGACCATAGTTCGCCAGACCAAGCTTCAAGGGAACGAGCGAATGCCTTTCTGGAAAACCGCGGGACACGAGACCTCCAATCAAGTGCAGCTCGCCGACGCCGTGCAACGGGTGGCAGCCGTCACCTGGTACACCCCGGAGGGCGAGATCCTGGATGCCAACGACACGTTCTGCGCTGCAATGGGCTACACCCGCGACGAGATCCTCGGCCGGAAACACGCGCTCTTCGTCGCGCCGCAATACGCCGAGAGCCAGGAATACCGCGGGTTCTGGGACCGGCTCGGCAAAGGCGCGTGCCTGTCGGACACGTTCCAGACCTTTGGCAAAGATGGCCGCCCCGTGTGGATCGAGGCGTCCTTCGTGCCGATCACCAATCCGACCGGGACAGTGACCCGGATCGTGGAAATTGCCTCCGACGTGACCGCGCGGATCGAGGCGGCGGCCGAGGCCGAAGGCCGCCTGACGGCGCTCGATCGTTCGCAGGCCACGATCGAATTTCAAATGGATGGCACAATCGTTACGGCAAACCGGAATTTCCTTGCCGCGATCGGCTACACGCTCGAGGAAATCCGCGGCAAGCACCACAGCATCTTCATCAGCGAAGCGGATCGGCAGACGCCGGAGTACCTGCAGTTCTGGTCGGACCTGCGCAAGGGCGAGGTCAAGTCGGGCGAATTCTGCCGGTTTGGCAAGGGCGGTCGCAAAGTCTGGCTCCAGGCCACCTACAACCCGATCCTCGATGCCGACGGCGCACCGACAAAAGTGGTCAAGTTCGCCGCCGACATCACGCAGGAAAAAACCAGGTCGCTGGACCTGCAGGGCCAGATCGAAGCCCTCGACCGCTCGCAGGCGGTGATCGAATTCGAGCCGGACGGCACGATCCGGACCGCAAACCGGAACTTCCTCGACACCCTCGGATACGAGCTTGAGGAAATTGCCGGGAAACATCACCAGATCTTCGTCAAACCCGAAGAGACCCGCAGCCCCGCCTATCAGGCATTCTGGACCGCGTTGCGCGCCGGCGAATACCAGCAGGCCGAGTATCTGCGCATTGGCAAGGGCGGGCGCGAGGTCTGGATCCAGGCGACCTACAATCCGATCGCGGATACGGACGGTCATGTCTACAAGGTGGTCAAATTCGCCACCGACATCACCCCCACCAAACGTGCGATCCTCGGTTTCCAGGAGGCCATGACCCGCCTGGCCGGGAACGACCTGAGCGTGCGCATTTCGCAGGCGGTGCCACCCGAATTCGAGTCTCTGAAGCACGAGTTCAACAGCTCCGTCGAGGCGCTCGCCACCGTCGTTGCCGCCATCTCGGAGCGGGCCGAAACCATGATGGCGGAGGTTTCCCAGATCTCGGGTGCGGCCAACGACCTGAGCATGCGTACGGAGAAGCAGGCGGCGGCACTGGAGGAATCTTCTGCCGCCCTCGAGCAGATGACCGCTTCGGTCGCGGAAGCGGCAAAGTCTGCCGCGGAAGTCGAAACGACAACCGACGCGGCCAGGAGCCGGACCGCCGCGGGCCTCGAAACCGCGCGAAAGGCGGCCAAGGCAATGACAGCCATTGCCTCCAGTTCCGAAAGCATCTCGAAGATCACCGGGCTGATCGACGACATCGCCTTTCAAACCAACCTTCTGGCCCTCAATGCCGGTGTCGAGGCGGCCCGCGCCGGCGAAAGCGGCCGCGGCTTTGCGGTCGTCGCCTCGGAGGTTCGCCAGCTCGCGCAACGCTCTGCGGATGCCGCCAAGGAAATTGCGGATCTCATCAACCAGACCGCGACCCAGGTGCGTGACGGTGTGAAGCTGGTGGGAGAATCCGGCGCCGCACTCGAAGAAATCGCCGGTTTCGCACAGGAAATCCGCGACCGCGTCGGCAATCTGGCGAGCGCGGCCCACGAGCAGTCGACCGGTCTGGACGAGATCAACGCCGCCATGAACCAGCTCGATCAGGCGACCCAGCAGAATGCCGCGATGTTCGAAGAGACCACCGCCGCAACCCATGCGTTGGAACGCGAAGCGAACGCCCTCGACAACAGTACCAAGCAGTTCAACTTCGGAAGCGCCGGCACGTTCCGGGCAGCTGCCAAAGGGCAGGACCGTACTGTCGTCACGGGCGATTTCACCCCAGGTCCGCGTGGCCGCGGCTTCACGCCGCAGACACCGAACCAGGGGCGGGTCGCCGTCGCGTCCGGTGCGGGCGCCCCCGCCGCCGCGATGCCCAACGACGCCGAGGGTTGGGACGAGTTCTAGGTCTGGGTGACGATCCCGCGGTGGCGGTCGGATAGAGGTCCTGTCGACAAATCCCGGAACCCGCTCGGCGGTCATGCCGTGGCGTGTCGCGACGCGGGGGGGCAGGGCCGGCCTGCCGAAGTATCGCCCGACCCCGTTGCGCAGCCGGCAGCGGGTGGGCCCGTTGCCACAAGACCCTCGCGGGTTTCGCGCATCGGACATGGCCTGCCCCCAACGGGTCCCCCGTTCATAACGAGAGCCCGTGGGTTTGCTGCCCCGAGCCCCGACCCCCGCCCGCCGGGGTTCGGATTTGCCCGGCTCCGGTCCCGATCGCGGGCGGGATGCGCCATCGGGAATGTGCCGGTCTGCTCTGAGCCCCAACCTTGGACCGCGGTAAGCTGGACTTTCCCGGCTCTGATCACGACGACGGGCTGGTGACGCCGTCGGGATAATGCTTGTCGATCGGGACGCCGTAACCGACTGCGCTGTGTAACCGACCGTGCTGTTGGGCAGAACCTGGTTGCAGTCTCCGCCACTGCCCGGCAGGCGATTGCAGAGCACTCCGCCAGCGGGGGCCAACCCTCCATCTTTTAGCGGGGGGCGGCAACCGGGTAGAACGCGCCCAGATTGCCCCGGTGCGCTACCTCCTCCGCGGGAAGGCCACAGATTCCGCCCGGAGCGCATCCCTGGCAGCAGAGACCTGCAGGATAGGCTTGCATCGCCGCGGCGCAACTGTTTCGCACCCGGCGACATAGCATCTCGTCCCGAGAACCATCCCATTTCCCGGGCCCATTCCGCATGTACCGGAACGGGCCGTCGGGCCGGGAGACCATGCAGGCACGGAGCCTGGCCACGGGATCGACCATGGTGTTGGGTTCGTCCCAATGATCCCCGCCGGCAACGGAGATTGTCCGTCGAAACCTGATGCTTCCAGCGCCGAAAATGACGAATGCGGTCCCGCAACCGGTCGCGATCACAGAGATAGAGCCCTGTCTTCGTTGGTCTTGCTGGAGGAATGTTCGGGAGAAATGGTGCCCAGGAGAGGA
>JAGRMP010000427.1 GCA_020441225.1 Maritimibacter sp.
TGATGGCCATCTTCCAGAAGATCGCTGCGTCGAGCTTCGCTGCGGTCCGTCGCACCCTGAAACGTCGGATGCTCATGCTCACACTGCATGAAGCCCTGCTGCGCGACCGCGACCTTGACATCGAAGGGCGCGAGCGCCTCTACGATGACGCCCGCGAGTTGATCCACATCGAATGGGGCCTCGGTCGCGACCCCATCGGCCGGACCGAGGTCGACCGCGTCATGGCGGACCTCAAGTATCGGCTAGCGAAGAAACTGGACGAAGAGGCCCTCGAACTGGCCTCGGACCCTTACGGCAGCGAGTTTGCTTCGTCGCGCATGGAAGACGTGGCCTCGGCCGCGGTGGACCTCCACCTGCCGGAGGAACGGCTGCGGATTGCGGATTTGCTATCGGCTTTCCCGGAAGAGCAGGAAACCAAAGTCCAGAAGCTGCTCGACGGACTGGGTACGCTATGGCGACAGAATCCGAACGAGAAGATCGTCATCTTCGCGACCTATCTCGGCACCGTCGATTTGCTCGCGCGCGAAATCGAACAGGTCTATCCGGGACAGGGCGTTGTGGTTCTACGCGGCGGCGACCACGGGGCCAAGGTGGCGGCGGAACGGCGCTTCAAGCTCAAGGACGGGCCGCGCGTGCTAGTCTGCACGGCGGCGGGCCGCGAAGGCATCAATCTTCAGTCCGCCAGGATACTGTTCAACTTCGACCTGCCCTGGAACCCGATGGACATGGAACAGCGGATCGGGCGCATCCACCGCTATGGCCAGGCGCACACGGCGCAAGTTTATAACCTGGTCCTGTCGGACACCATCGAGGGTCGCATCTTTCTTCTCCTTGATGACAAGCTCACGGAAATCGCCAGAACGCTTGGCAAGGTCGATGACCAAGGTAACATCGCCGAGGATCTTCGTTCACAGATATTGGGCCAGCTCTCCGAGCGGCTGAACTACGACCGGCTCTACCAAGAAGCCCTGTCCGATCCCGAACTGAAGCGTACCGCCGTTGAGTTGGAGGCGGCATTGTCCAACGCCCGCGAGGCGCGGGAGGTGGTCTTCGATCTGTTCCAGGACTTGGACGGGTTCAGCCTTGACGACTACAAGCCGTTCTCCGACATCACGTCGAGCATGGACAGACTGGTCGGGTTCCTGTCCGCAGCGCTGAGCGACCGGAGCCAACGGCTCATCAAGGTGAACGATGAAACCTACGATCTTGTTGGGGCGGATGGTGGCCAGATGAAGCGGTTCACGCTCAACCGCGACATCGCCACTTCAACCAATAACGTCGACCTAATGGGGCTGGATCATCCCCTTGTGCAAGAAGAACTCCGACGGTGGCGCAGTGTTGCTCCCGAGGTCCTTGGCGCCGTCGCGCGAGGAGATGGGGACAGGATCACGTTGCTGTCCTTGTGGATGGTCGAAACGTCGGCCGGCAACGGCGAAAGGCGCATTGCCATTCAACCAATTGCCGTCAACAAAGATGGCACTCGAGTTCCCGTCGTCGAGCGCCAAGCCGCGCACTTATTGCGGGCTGCGGCTGGTCGCCCAAAGCTATCCCAAGACGAACGGGTTTCCCTCTTCGCCACAGCGATAGAACCGACACTCCAGCGGGATCTTAAGCACAAAGGGGTCGCAGCCGGTGATGGCAGCTACTCAGCGGAGCTGGTCGGCTACGTCGAAATTGTTTGATAGCTACAGACAACTCATCATGATGCCCTTAGCGTCGCTTACTGGCGCGGGTCAAAATTGACATCATCGGAATTCTGGCTGGATACCGGTGGAGTTCGACCGATGGTGCGCGCCAGACTCAGCAGCCGCCGGCATGAGGGGTTATCGTTCCGCGCGGACCAGAACATGCTGAACGGCAAGACCTCACCCGCGAGCTCCCGATAGGCGATCCCGGGA
>JAGRMP010000428.1 GCA_020441225.1 Maritimibacter sp.
CATCCGCCAGGCGCGGGGGACGGAATTGCTGTCGAAGGCTGATGAGAAGATCATCAAGCCGATGATGCCCTATTCGCGTTAAGGAGAGCCTGACATGTCCCGCGTCAAAGGTGGAACGACCACTCACGCCCGTCACAAGAAGGTCCTGAACGCCGCGAAAGGCTACTACGGCCGCCGCAGCACCAACTTCAAGACCGCGACCCAGGCCGTCGACAAGGCCAACCAATACGCGACCCGCGACCGCAAGGCCCGCAAGCGCAACTTCCGCGCCCTGTGGATCCAGCGGATCAACGCCGCGGTGCGGATGCACGACGATGCGCTGACCTATTCGCGCTTCATCAACGGCCTGGCCAAAGCCGGGATCGAGGTCGACCGCAAGGTGCTCGCCGATCTCGCCGTTCACGAGCCCGACGCCTTCGGCGTCATCGTCGACAAGGCGAAAGCCGCGCTGGCCTGACGTCGGGCCGGACATTCGGCCTGAGTCCCGCTCACAGAAGACGACCAAGAGCCGCCGCGCCCGTCGCCGGCGGCTCTTTTTTTGGCCTGGCCCAGGTCTCGCGGCCCGCAGCGCCTTTCTTCCGCCACCTTGAGTTGTATTCTGCGGTCATACCAGTGAAGCGGAGTATGCGTGATGTTCAGGAAGACCTTGGGTGCTTGCCTCTTCGGATTGGGAGCCATCGCCGATGCCGGGACCGGACTTGCGCAGGACAGCGATCCGGGGCCGGACAACGCGGCGATTGTCGCCAGGCTCGAAGAGAGCGCCAGGCAGGATCCCGCCCTGGCCGAGTATCTCCGTGCCCTCGACCGAAACGCCACCCGGGCCAAGGACCAGGCCATCCGTTCCGCCCTGCAATCGTTGTTCCAGATCGACCCGCGCGGCACCGTGTCCGCCGCAGACATCTCCCGGCATGACGCCAAGCAGGACGCGCAGCGGCGCGGTCGCCTGATCGGCAGCTACCTGGCCTGGGACCTCGATGCCGACGGCACGATATCCGCCGGTGAGCGGGAGGCGTTGGAAGGCAGCGCCGGCACCGAACTCGCGATGCTCTTCGCAACCGGCGATCAGGATGCGAACGGCATGATCGACGCCGACGAAATGCGCGCCTACGCGGCCCGGCAGAGCGCGCAAGGCGCGCGGCCGTCCGCGCTGCGGTTCCTGATGCTCTACGATCTCGATCAAAATGGCGAGGTGACGCCCGCCGAGGTCATCGCCACGATCGACGCGCTTTCCGAAACCGAGCTGCGGATCACGGGCCAGCCGTCATCGCGCCAGTCCGTGTTTTCGCCATCGGGCCGGGAACAGGTCCAACTGCCCTGCGACGCACCGGCGCCTGCGGAGAACGCCGACATCGCCGTGCTGACCGGCTATCAGGGGGCGGCCCTGGCGACCGCCAGCATCGCCGGTCTGGATGGCGTGACCCAAGTCGGCCGGATCGAGATCGAGTCCGGCGACAAGCCGCTCTATGTCTTCCTGGCGGCCTATTCCAACATGATCTGGGAGGTGAGCGGCGATACCGGACGGATCGCGGCCCTGGTGGTTCAAAGGAGCCGTGCGGGCACCGAGGCCGGCGCCGGGGTGGTCGGTGTGGCCGAGGACAGGGTCCATTTCGTCGACCTCGATACATGTATGGATCCGGTGTACGGGATGACGGACACCAAGGCGGTGCTGGCCTACCGGCGCGTGGCCGAGAGCCTCGGGCGCGATCCGGACGTGATGGTGGCGACCTATACGATCGACACCGTCGCCCTCCCGTCCGGCGAGGGCTCGAAGTCGGGCGCCCGGGGCGAGGGGCGCGACATCGTCATCTACGATGGGCGGCGCTACGAACTCACGCCCGAGGGTCCGCGCCTTCTGGAAGAAAACGACACCCAGCGCCCCGGCGCACAGCCGCCCGGGGTCGACCGGACCTGGCGCGAATTCGTGCGCTTCTACCCCGCCGGACTTCAGGCGGTCGATCCCGCGGCGGTCGTGGCCCCGGGGGCGGTTCTCGATTACGACGTGCTGCCGCAACAGGCCGGGCTTCTGCAACTGCTGCTCGAAGGAAAGCTGCGCTACAACAAAGGGTCCTTCGCGATCGAACGGCCCATCGCGCGCTTCCCCGCCGGCCTGAACGGCGCGCATTCGGTCGAGTTCGTCCTGGCCGAGGGTGTGCCCCTGCCCGGGGGATCTGCGGGGCATTCCGATGTCTATTCCGCCGAGACCGGTGAGTGCCTGCAAGGCGCGCGGTGTCCCCGTTAGCGGGTCCGGCCACGCCCTTTGGCGGGATCCGCCCAGACAGAGCTTGAACCCGCCCCGCCGGTATGCCTGACTGGCCCCCGGCAACATCCGCGGAGATTGAGATGGACCTCACCACCTGGCTCGCTTTCGCCGCGGCCTCGCTCGCGCTTCTGGTCATTCCCGGGCCCACCATCCTGATGACGATCAGCTATTCGCTCGCCCGCGGGCCCCGGGTCGCGCTCGCCACGGTGGCCGGTGTCACGCTCGGCGACATCGTCGCCATGACCGCCTCGCTCGCCGGGCTCGGCGCGCTGGTGCTGGCCTCGGCCACCCTGTTCACCGCGCTCAAATGGATCGGCGCCGCCTATCTCGTGTTTCTCGGGCTCACCATGTGGCGCAGCGCGGACAGGCAAGCGCTGGGCGAGGCCGCCGCCACCGCCGGTGAAGGTGCCCGGATCTTCCGCCACGCCTTTGCCGTGACCGCGCTCAACCCCAAGAGCATCACCTTCTTCATCGCCTTCGTGCCCCAGTTCGTCGATCCCGACCGCGCCCTGTTCGCCCAGTTCGCGGTGATGGAGGTCACCTTCGTCACCCTCGCCTCGGCCGTGGTGCTTGCCTATGCGCTCCTCGCCGCGCACCTGCGCCGCTACGTGGCGCGGCCCCGCACGCTCGGCTGGCTCAACCGGGGTGGCGGCGCGGCCCTGATCGGTCTCGGCGCCGTCACGGCGCTCGCCAAACGGGCCTGACCCGGACCCGGGGCTTTGCCCTTTACGGCACCCCGCGCCGGGCGTAGCGTCCGGAATTCGGACATAGTGGCGCGCGGGACGGCACAGCGATGAGCATCGTGGTCTTGGTGAACGGGGTGGTGATCCTGTTTACGGCGCTGTTGATGGCGTCCGACGCGGCGATCTTCCGCGACACCGCCGATGTTTTCGGTCCGCTCGCGCTGGTGACCGGCGCCACCGGCTCCTTCCTGATCCTCGCCACCCGCCGCACCGAGATGCATTTCGATCGCCTCCACGGCTTCATTCTCACCGCCTCGGTCTGGCTCGTCGCCGCCCTCGCGGGCGCCGTGCCGCTCTGGTACGTCGGGCTGCGCCCCGCCGACGCGCTGTTCGAAGCGATGTCGGGGATCACCACCACCGGCTCCACGGTCATGTCCGGCCTCGACGCCACGCCGCACGGCATCCTGTTCTGGCGCGCGCTCCTGCAACTCATGGGCGGGGTCGGCTTCATCGTCACGGCCATGGCGCTCCTGCCGATGCTCCGGGTCGGCGGCATGCAGCTCTTCCGCACCGAGAGCTCCGACAAGGGCGAGCGCGAGCTGGGCACCGTCGTCGGCTACGCCTTCGCCACGCTCGCGATCTACCTCGGCCTCGTGCTGCTCGCGACGCTGACCTACTGGGCCGGCGGCATGGGCGGGTTCGACGCGCTCACCCATGCGATGACCACCCTCTCGACCGGCGGCTATTCCAATTACGACGCCTCGTTCGGCCATTTCACCCAGCCCTTCCTGCACTGGGCCGCGACCTTTTTCATGCTCGCGGGCGCCTTGCCCTTCGCCTGGTACATCCGCATCGTCACCCGCGGCACCCTGCGCTCGGAACAGGTGGCCGCCTTCCTCAAAGGCGTCGCGGCGACGATCCTCCTCCTCGCCTTCTGGCTCTGGTGGGCCGACGGGATCGCGCCGCTCACAGCCCTCCGCCTGGTCGCCTTCAACGTCGTCTCGGTGGTCACCACCACCGGCTACGCCACCGCCCACTACCTCACCTGGGGGCCGGTCTTCGCCGTCGCCTTCTTCATCCTCACCCCCGTGGGCGGCTGCACCGGCTCGACCTCGGGCGGGGCCAAGGCGATGCGCTGGCTCGTGATGTTCCGCGAACTGCGCGCGCGCATCCATGCCATCGGCTATCCGCATGGGGTCTTCCGCTCCCGCTACGAGGGCCGCCCGTTGACGGAAGACGTGCTCACCGGTGTCATGGCCTTCTTCCTGTTCTACGCGCTTACCATCGGCCTCACCGCCGTGATCCTCGATTTCGAGGGGCTCGACACGCTCACCGCGCTTTCCGCCGCCGTCACCGCGGTCGCCAACGTGGGCCCCGGCGTGGGCGAGATCGTCGGCCCCTCGGGCAATTTCCAGGCGCTGCCCGATCTCTCCAAGCTGGTGCTCAGCGGCGCTATGTACGCGGGCCGGCTCGAAATGCTCACCCTGCTCGTTCTGTTCCGGCCCTCCTACTGGCGGGCGCTGTAACCGCTGTCCCGAATCCTTGTCGCGCGGGCGAAGCTGCGCTAGCAGTGCCGCAACTGTCGGAAGGATGCGAGATGGACGATCTCAAGCAGAAATACTTTGACGCGATCGGGGCCGCGGCGGACGAAGCCGCGCTCGAAGAGATCCGCGTCGCCGCCGTCGGCAAGAAGGGCGAAGTGGCCCTCAAGATGCGCGAGCTCGGCAAGATGAGCCCCGAAGAGCGGCAGGTCATGGGCCCCAAGCTCAACGCGCTCAAGGACGAGATCAACGCCGCGCTGGCCGCCAGGAAATCCGCGCTCGGCGACGCCGCGCTCGACGAACGGCTCAAGGCCGAATGGCTCGACGTGACCCTGCCGGGGCGTCCCCGGCCCCAGGGCACGCTCCACCCGGTGAGCCAGGTCACCGAAGAGGTCAGCACGATCTTCGCCGACATGGGCTTCGCCGTCGCCGAGGGACCGCAGATCGAGGACGATTGGCACAATTTCGACGCCCTCAACATCCCGCCGCACCACCCCGCGCGGCAGGAGTNNAGTTCGACACCTTCTACATGCACCGTCAGGAGGGCGATAACCGCCCGCCGCACGTGCTGCGCACCCATACCTCGCCGGTCCAGATCCGCGCCCTGCTCGACCACGGCGCGCCGATCCGCGTGATCGCGCCGGGCCGGGTCTACCGCTCGGATTACGACCAGACCCACACGC
>JAGRMP010000429.1 GCA_020441225.1 Maritimibacter sp.
CTTGCGCAGCACCGCCGCGCGCTCCTTGCCGGTCCATTTCGCCCAGTCCTTCTGCCCGGCATGGGCGGCGTCGATGGCGTCGGCCACTTCGCGGCGCGAAAGATCGGCGACTTCCGCGATCACGTCGCCACGGGCCGGGTTGGTCACCGGGAAGGTCGCACCGCTCGCGGCCTCCACCCATTTCCCGGCGACGAAGGCGCGGGTTTCCAGCAGGCTCGGATCGGCCAGCATGTCGCGCAGGTGAGTCAGGTCTTTCGGCATTTCCTTGCCCTTTCGTTGTCAATTTCGGCGGATCAGACAAGCAGCGGCATCATCATGCTGGCGAGGCTCAGCACGAGGAAGAACCCCGCCATGTCGGTGATTGTCGTGAGCAGGGGACCGCTCGCGGCGGCCGGATCCTGTTTGAGATGTTTCAAGAGCAGCGGCACGACGCCACCGATCGAGACGGCGATGACCGAGTTGGCGGCCAGGGCGAGCCCGATCACCACGCCGAGCCAGGGATTGCCCTTCCAGACCCAGGCGACACAGCCGATGAGCAGGCCGAGCAGAAGCCCGTTGACGAAGCCCACGCTCACCTCCTTGCGCCAGACCCGGAAGGCGTCCTTGGGCTGGATCAGGCCGAGCGACAGCTCGCGCATCGACACGCCGACCGCCTGGTTGCCCGAGCAGCCCGACATGTCGGAGACCATCGGCAGGAAGACCGCGATGGCGATCACCGCGGCGAGCGTTTCTTCGTAGGCCGAAATCACGCTGGCGGCGATGATGTTGAGCACGATGTTGGCCGACAGCCAGGCCAGGCGGCGGCGCGAGCGCAGGACGAACGGCATCGAGCGCAGTTCGTCGCCGACCACGCCCTGACGCTTCAGGCTTTCGCTTTCGGCGCGTTCGAGGGCGGCGTCGTGGACCGCCCGGCGCGAGACCGCACCGACCAGCGTCCCGTCGTCCCCGACCACCGGGAAGCCGAGGAAATCGTAGCGGTCGAACAGGTCCTGCAAGGCGTCGAGCGTCGCCGTGACCGGCACCGTCATGACCGGCGCGATCATGATTTTTGCGAGCCGGTCCGTCCGCTTCGACGTGAGCAGCCCGCGCAGCGAGACCACGCCCACCGGATGGCCTTCCTTGTCGATCACATAGGGGTGCTGGCCGGCATAGGCTTCGAGATTGGCATCCTCGCGGGCGAAATCGCGCAGGATCGCGGCGACGGTCTGCGTGTCCCTGAAGGCGAAGACATCCGAGACCATGAGACCGCCGGCGGTGTCGTCCTCGTATTCCGCGAGGCGCCGGACGTCGGCGGCGTCCTGCGGATCGAACTCGGCAAGGATCGCCTCGGCGTTCTCGTCTTCCAGATCGCCGATCAGGTCCGCCTGGTGGGCGGTGTCGAGTTCCTCCAGAACCTCGGCCGCGCGCGACGGCGCCATGTGGTCGACAAGCTCGGTGGCGGCGGAATGCGGCGCCTCCTCGATCAGCCGTGCCGCAACCTCGCTCGGAATGAGCTCGAGCAGCGTATCGCGATCCTCGGCGTCGAGCGCGAACAGCTGGCGCATCGCCTCGCTGAGCGGCATCGGATCGAGGAGCGCGACCAGCTCCGCCCCGTCGCGCTGTTCGACGGCCGCGCGCACGCGGTCGCGCATCCGTCTCGGCGCAGGCGCGGCTGGATCGTCGCGCTCCGGCACGTCCGGTTCCAGATAGGGATCGTGGGTCATCGGCGGGCTCCCGGGATCAGGGCAACGGGTTGGCGGCAAGCTCGGCCGCGATGTCCTCGTCAAGCGGCGTTTCGGCGGTGTTGAGCAGGTATCCGAGCGTCGAGTAGAAACCGACCGTGGCCATCAGGTCGATCACGCCGGCCGCGCCGACCAGGCTCGCCACGGCGCGCGCCGTGTCCGGCGACAGCCGCGCGTCGGAAAACAACTCGTCGACGGCCCGGGCGAGCACCGCATCGTCCGGCGCCATGTCCTCCACAGGGCCCCGCAGGGACAGGATGCGCGCGTCCTCCATCCCGCATTTGCGGGCGCGCGCGACATGCTGGCGCCATTCGTAGCCTGAATCGAGCCGCACCCCGGTGCGCAGGATCACCACTTCCGAGCCCTGTTTTCCCAGCGCCGTGCGCTTGACCACATGCTCGCGCAGATCCGCCCAGGCCCGCAGGAGCGCCGGGTTGTGCGCCATGGTGCGGTAGACGTTCAGACCACCGGCAAACCCGGTCAGCATGTCGCCGATCTCTTCCGGCCATTCTGCGTCGGTCAGCGGAGGATAGGCAGGAGGCTCGCTCATTTTCCGGACCTTTCGCTCGGATCTGGACCGGGGCGAACGCCCCCCCTGCCGCGGATCAACGCCCCACCCAATCGGTATCGACGTCGAACGGCGCGAAGCTCTCCGCCCGCGACCGCTCCCATCGCATCCGGTATTCGCGCCGGATGTTCTCGCCCTTCTCCGGCTCGCGCAGCAGGAACCCTTCCGCAAGGTAGGGATAGACTTCGTTGCCGGTCACCATATCGCGGTCACGCTCGCGCATCAGAAGGTGGTGCGGCAGAAACTGCCCCGGGTGCGTCAGCCCCGCGCCCCCCGTCAATTCGGCAATCGCGTGAAGGGTGTTCTGGTGAAACCTGAACACGCGCTCCGTCTTGCGCGGCACGTCCAATGCACGCGCCCGCAGCGGGTCCTGCGTTGCCACACCCACCGGGCACTCGTTGGTGTGACACGACTGCCCCTGGATGCAGCCGACCGCGAACATGAACCCGCGCGCCGAATTGGCAAAGTCGGCCCCGAGGGCGATGGCCTTGAGGATCGCGAAGGAGGTCACGAGCTTGCCGGAGGCACCGATCTTGACCCGGTCGCGCAGGCCCGCGCCGCGCAGCGTGTTGTGCACGAACGTGAGCCCCTCGACCAACGGCATGCCCATGTGGTCGGCAAACTCCAGCGGCGCCGCCCCGGTGCCACCCTCCTTGCCGTCGACGACGATGAAATCGGGGGTAATCCCGGTCTCCAGCATCGCCCGGACCATGCACATGAACTCGCGGCGGTGACCGACGCAGAGCTTGAAGCCCACCGGCTTGCCGTCGGAGAGGTCCCGCATCCGGCCGATGAATTCCATCATCTCGATCGGCGTCGAAAACTCCGGGTGCGCGGCGGGCGAGACGCAGTCGACCCCCATCGGTACGCCGCGCGCCTCTGCGATCTCCGGGGTGATCTTGGCCGCCGGAAGCACCCCGCCATGGCCGGGTTTGGCGCCCTGGCTCATCTTCAGCTCGATCATCTTGATCTGCGGATCGGCCGCCTGGTCGCGGAATTTCTCCGGGTCGAACCGACCGTCGGGCTTCCGGCAGCTGAAATAGCCCGAACCGATCTCCCATATGAGATCCGCGCCACCCTGGCGGTGGTAGCGGCTGATGCCGCCTTCGCCGGTGTCATGGGCGAAATTGCCCTTCTTCGCGCCCTGGTTCAGCGCCAGGATCGCATTGGCCGAAAGCGCGCCGAAACTCATCGCCGAAATGTTGAAAATCGAGGCGTCATAGGGCTGTTTGCAGTCCGGACCACCGATGGTGACGCGAAAATCGTGATCCTCGATATGCACCGGCACCGAGGAATGGGTAAGCCATTCGTAGCCCGCATCGTAGACCCGGCGGCGGGTGCCGAAGGGGCGTTTGTCTTCCACCCCTTTGGCGCGCTGGTAGACCAGCGAGCGCACTTCGCGCGAAAACGGCTCTTCGTCGGCATCGCTCTCGATCAGGTACTGCCGGATTTCGGGCCGGATGCCTTCGAACAGGAAACGCATGTGACCGATGATCGGGTAGTTGCGCAGGATTGCGTGGCGCGTCTGGAACATGTCGAACGTGCCGAGCGCCGCGAGCGCGGCGAAGACCACCGCCGCCCAGAGCGCGCCGGGATGCCAGAGCGCGGCGACGAGGCTCGCGAGGGTCAAAAAGGCGCTGGCCCCCAAGACCGCGAAACGTTGCAGATGCATGAGAGCGCCCTCCTGGCTGTCAGACCACCGTGTCGATGGCGCGCGCGAGCTTGTCGGTGAGCTCGTCGAGCTGCGTGTCCTCGATGATGAACGGGGGCGCGAGCAGGACGTGGTCGCCGTTTCGGCCATCGATTGTCCCCGACATCGGGTAGCAGATCAGGCCCTCGGCAAAGGCCGCTTTCTTGATCCTGCCGGCGACGCCTTTCGCCGGATCGAACGGCGCCTTGCTGGCGCGGTCTTCGACCAGCTCGATCCCCCGGAACAGCCCGCGCCCGCGCAGATCGCCGACATGCGGGTGCTGGCCAAACCGGTCCTCGAGCCGCGCGGCCAGCTTCTCGCCCTGGATCTGCACCCGGTCGAGCAGCCCGCGGTTGAGGATCGCCGAGACCACCGCGACACCTGCCGCCGCCGCCGTAGGATGGCCCATATAGGTGTGCCCATGCTGGAAAAACCCGCTGCCATCCGCGATCGTCTCGTAGATCTCGGCGGTGCACATCATCGCGCCCACCGGCTGGTACCCGGCACCCAAGCCCTTGGCAATGCACAGAATATCCGGCGCTACGCCGTCCTGCTCGCAGGCGAACAACGTGCCCGTACGCCCCATGCCGCACATCACCTCGTCCAGGATCAGGAGCACACCGTATGTGTCACAGATCTCGCGGATGCGCCGGAAGTACCCCGGCGCCGGCGTCAGCGCGCCGGCGGTGGCCCCGACCACGGGTTCGGCGATGAAGCCCATCACGTTTTCCGGACCGAGCCGCAGAATTTCCGTCTCCAGCGCATCCGCCGCGCGGCGGCCGTACGCTTCGAGGCTCTCGCCCTCTTCGCGCAGCCGGTATTCATAGCAGGGATCGATGTGGCTCACGTCGAGGAGCAGCGGCCCGAACTGCGCCCGGCGCCATTCGTTCCCGCCCGCCGACAGCGCGCCGATGGTGTTGCCGTGATAGCTCTGCTTGCGGGCAATGAGCTTGCCCCGGCCCGGTTCGCCCTTTTCCACCCAGTACTGGCGCGCGAGCTTGATCGCCGCCTCGGTCGCTTCCGACCCGCCCGAGACGAGGTAGACCCGGTCGATCCCCTCGGGTGCATTGGCCACCAGCAGATCGGCAAGGGTCTCGGCAGGGTCCGACGTGAAAAACCCCGTGTGGGCAAAGGCGAGCGCCCCGAGCTGCGCCTGGATCGCCGCGATAATTTCGGTGTCCCCATGCCCGAGGCAGGACACCGCGGCGCCGCCGGACCCGTCGAGATAGCGCTTTCCGTCCTCGCCGATCAGATAGCAGCCCTCCCCCCCGACCGCGCGCGGCGGGAGCTGTCTGCAGTGCCTGGGGAAGATGTGAGACATGTCTGGGTCCTTTCGCAGAGGGCCGGCCCCGCCAGGACGGATCCGCCGATGACACCGCGTCCCCGCTGCCTGTGAAGCGCGGGAACGCGAACGGTGGCGCCGAGCAGCCGCGCCACCGCTATCGGGATGCGCCTATTGTGCCGTTACCGCCCCTCGGCCGCAATGGCGTCGGCGACGGCCGCCTCGAAGATCGCAAGTCCCTCTTCGATCACCGCGTCCGAGGCCGTGAGCGGAACCATGATGCGGATGGCGTTGCCGTGCATGCCGCAGCCCAGCAGGATCAGCCCGCGCTTGAGCGCGAAACCGATGACCGACTTCGCAAATGCGGCATCCGGCGCGGCGCTTTCGAAATCGGTGACGAACTCGACCGCCAGCATCGCGCCCAGCCCGCGGATGTCCCACATCCGATAGGGCGCGACACGGGCGCCGATCTCGGCGAATCGCGCCCGGAAGGTCTCGCCCAGCGCCGTGGAGCGGGCGAGCAGGCCTTCGGTCTCGATCGCTTCGATGGCGGCGAGGGCGGCGGCGCAGGCCACCGGATTGCCGCCGTAGGTGCCGCCGAGCCCGCCCGGGGCCAGCGCATCCATCACATCGGCGCGGCCGACGACACCCGCCAGCGGATACCCGCCTGCAAGCGATTTCGCGACCGTGATGAGGTCCGGCACCACCCCGGAATGCTCGATCGCAAACCAGGTGCCGGTGCGCGCGAAGCCCGCCTGGATCTCGTCGGCGATCAGCAGGATGCCGTGTTTGTCACAGATCGCCCTGAGCGCCCGCATCATCTCGAAGGGCACCGGGTGATAGCCCCCCTCGCCGAGCACCGGCTCGATGATGATCGCCGCCACCCGGCTCGGGTCGGCATCGGTGAGGAACAGGGTCTCGAGCGCCGCGAGCGCCGCATCGACGGTCACGCCGGTGCGGGCATCGGGGAACGGGGCGCGGAAGATGTCGGCCGGAAACGGCCCGACGTCCTTCTTGTAGGGCGAGACCTTGCCGGTGAGCCCCAGGGTCATCATCGTGCGGCCGTGGTAACCGGCGGTGAACGCAACGATGCCGGGCCGCTTGGTGTAGGCCCGCGCGATCTTCACCGCGTTCTCGACCGCCTCGGCGCCGGTGGTGACCAGCAGGGTCTTTTTCGGCGCGTCGCCCGGGGCCAGGGCGTTCAGCTTCTCGGCCACCGCCACATAGGGTTCATAGGGCACGACCTGGAACGACGTGTGGGTGTAGAGGTCTTCCTGCGCCTTGGCGGCCGCGACCACGGCGGGGTGGCGGTGGCCGGTGTTGAGCACCGCGATGCCGCCGGCGAAATCGACGTAGCGGTTGCCGTCCACGTCCCAGAGCTCGGCGTTTTCCGCACGTGCAGCATAGATCGCGGCGGCCGAGGCCACACCGCGCGCGACAGCCGCCTCGCGGCGGGCCTGGAGCCCGGCGTTGCCACCGCCCGCCGCGGCGGGCGCAGCCGGTGCAGCGGTCGATTTGGTGGTGGTCTTGGCGGCGGCGGATGTGCCTTTCGCCGTGGCAGGCTTGGGTTTTCGGGAGGTTTTCGCAGGGGCCATGGTGGTTAACCTTCTCGCAGGCTGGTTATTATTTTAAACGCTTGCATGATTAGTATTTCAATACTGTGTTTAGGATTTTTGTCAATGAGTCGAAATTTAAAGCTTTCTGCATCTGCTCAATCCTGCATCACCGACGCATGAAATTCGGTCGAAAGACATTGTTGACGAATTGTCGCACATGTGCTCAAAATTTCAAACATGGTGAGAGGCGAATGGAACCTGCATTGAACATCGGTGAACGCCTGAAGGAGATTCGCGAGGCCAAGGGGCTGTCGCAGCGAGAGCTCGCCGCGCGGGCCGGCATGACCAACGGCGCCATCTCGATGATCGAACAGGACAAGACCAGCCCATCGGTCTCGTCGCTCAAGCGCATCCTTGACGGCATCCCGATGCCGCTGTCACAATTCTTCGGTGAGGTCGAGGAGCGCTCGGAAGCGAAATACTTCTATGCCCAAGACGAGATGACCGAACTTTCGCCGCGGGATCTGGGCCTCTCCGGCAATGCAAGCAGCCTGTCGCTGCGCCAGATCGGCGACGCGTCGAAACACAACCTGCAGGTCCTCTACGAGACCTATGCGCCAGGCGCCGATACCGGACCGGATCTGCTCAGTCACGAGTCTGAAGAAGCCGGTTTCGTGATCTCGGGATCGATCGAGATCGTCGTGGACGGACAGGTCCGCGTGCTTCATCCGGGCGACGGCTATCTGTTCGACAGCCGCCTGCCCCACAGCTTCAAGAACGCCGGAGAGACCGAGTGTGTGATTGTCAGTGCCTGCACCCCGCCGACTTTCTGATCAGGGGCCTCGGAACGAGGCCGGGCGCGCGGCGCGCCGTGACGACAGGCACCGTCATCATGCACGCTTCGGCTGCAACGAAATACCCGCCCAAGCGGGAAAATCGGCTCGCTCCTCGAAAGATGACCAAAGGTCGTCAGGGCGGGCGTGTGATGTCAGCGTAACCACAAGGAGGATATCTACATGCTGAACTTCAAGACCGCCGCTATCGCTGCAACGTTAGCGCTAACAGGCCAAACGGCCGCTGCACAGGAAGAAACCTTCATCACCATCGGCACCGGCGGCCAGACCGGCGTCTACTACGTGGTCGGCCAGTCGATCTGCCGTCTGGTGAACCGCAACACGGCCGAGACCGGCATGAAGTGCACCGCCCCCTCGACCGGCGGCTCGGTGGCCAACATCAATGCGATCAAGGCCGGCGACATGGACATGGGCGTGGCCCAGTCGGACTGGCAATACTACGCCTACAACGGCGCGCCGCAGTTCGAAGGCGGCGCCTTCCCCGAATTGCGTGCGGTGTTCTCGGTCCATGGCGAACCCTTCACCGTGGTCGCCCGCGACGACGCCGGCGTCGCCACCTTCGACGATCTCAAGGGCAAGCGGGTCAATATCGGCAACCCGGGCTCGGGTCAGCGCGGCACGATGGAAGTGCTGATGGACAAGCTCGGCTGGACGCTCGATGACTTCGCGCTCGCTTCCGAGCTCAAATCGGCCGAACAGGCCGCCGCGATGGGCGACAACAAGGTCGATGCGATCATCTTCACCGCCGGCCACCCGAACGGCTCGATCCAGGAAGCCACCACCACGACCGACGCGCATCTCGTGCCCGTCACCGGCCCGGTGATCGACACGCTGGTCGCCGACAACCCGTATTATGCCAAGGCCACCGTGCCCGGCGGCATGTACCGCGGCACCGACGAAGACGTCGAGACCTTCGGCGTGAAGGCGACCTTCGTGACCTCGGCCTCCGTTCCCGACGAGGTGGTCTACGAAGTGGTCAAGGCGGTGTTCGACAATTTCGACCGCTTCAAGGGCCTGCACCCGGCCTTTGCCAACCTCACCGAAGAGGCAATGATCACCGAGGGCAACAGCGCCCCGCTGCACCCCGGCGCGGAGAAGTACTACCGTGAAAGGGGCTGGATCAACTGACCCGATCCTGATGCGTGACATCCGGTGGCGCGGCTCGACCCGCGCCACCGATCCCGAAGAACCTGAACCAAATCAGGTCTGAACAGCATTTGGCACCACGCGACGAGAACGGTGCGCCAAGGGGAGACAGTCATGGCCGACAAAGACGAAAAACACCAGTTCGAAGCCGCGCGGGTCGAGATGGAAGCCGCCGGCCGCGGCGGCCTCAGTCAGGACGAACTCGACGAGCTTGTCGCGTCCTCCGACACCGGCGGCCGTTCGCCGACCGGCTGGGTCGCCACGCTGCTCCTGCTGGTCGCGCTCGCGTGGTCGCTCTACCAGCTCTGGATCGCCTCGCCCCTGCCCTTCTCGCTCCGCTTCGGCGTGTTCAACGACACCGAGGCGCGCTCGATCCACCTCGCCTTCGCGATCTTCCTCGCCTTCGCCGCCTTTCCCGCCGCCCGCAGCCCGGTGCAGCTCGCCCTGGGCGTCGGTGTGCCGGTCCTGCTCACCATCCTGTTCATGACCGGGGCCAAGGAAGGCACGCCGGTCTGGTGGATCCCGATCGCCGGTGCCCTCGTCGCCGGGTCGGTTCTGCTCGGCTCGCCCAAGGACCGGATCCCGGTCTGGGAATGGGGGCTCGCGCTCATCGGCGCCGCCACCGCCGCCTATCTCTACATCTTCTACCGCCAGATTTCCGACCGGGTCGGCGCGCCGAACATGCAGGATTTCGTCGTCGCCGTGTTCGGCATCATGATCCTGCTCGAAGCCACCCGCCGGGCGCTCGGGCCGGCGCTGATGGTCGTCGCGACGGTCTTCCTCGTCTACACCTTCCTCGGGCCCTACATGCCCGGGATCATCGCCCACAAGGGCAACAACCTGTCGGAAGTGGTGAACCACCACTGGATCACCACCGAAGGCGTGTTCGGCATCGCGCTCGGGGTCTCGACCTCCTTCGTCTTCCTGTTCGTGCTGTTCGGCTCGCTGCTCGACAAGGCCGGGGCCGGCAACTACTTCATCCAGGTTGCCTTCTCGCTCATGGGCCACATGCGCGGCGGCCCGGCCAAGGCGGCCGTGGTCTCCTCGGCGATGACCGGCCTGATCTCCGGCTCGTCGATCGCCA
>JAGRMP010000430.1:0-1223 GCA_020441225.1 Maritimibacter sp.
CCGCGCCGGCTGGCTGCGCTCGCCGCTGGTCTACACCCTGTCGCTGTCGATCTACTGCACCGCCTGGACCTTTTACGGCGCCGTCGGCTACGCCGCCCGATCCGGGCTCGAGTTCGTCACCATCTATCTCGGCCCCACCATCGTGATGGTCGGCTGGTGGTGGGTGCTGCGCAAGCTGGTGCGGATCGGCCGCGCCCAGCGGATCACCTCGGTCGCCGATTTGATTTCGTCGCGCTACGGCAAGTCGACCCTGCTCGGCGTGATCGTTACCGTGCTCGCCGTCATCGGCACCACGCCCTATATCGCGCTCCAGCTCCAGTCGGTCACGCTCGCCCTCGCGGTCTTCACCGACGACCCCGGCGGCGCGCCGTCGACCGCGCTCTGGGTCGCCGCCGGTCTTGCCGTTTTCACCGTGATCTTCGGCACCCGCAGCCTCGACGTGAACGAACGCCACCACGGCGTGGTCACCGCCATCGCCGTCGAGGCGGTGGTCAAGCTGGTCGCGCTCATGGCGGTGGGGATCTTCGTGGTCTGGGGCATCGCCGGCGGCCCGTCCGAAGTGGCCGCGGTGATCGACGCCTCGCCCATCGCCGAATGGCACATCGATTCCGGCCGCTGGGCGACGCTCACCCTCCTCTCCGCCGCCGCCTTCCTGACGCTCCCGCGCATGTTCCAGGTGCTGGTGGTGGAGAATGTCGAGGAAAGCCAGCTCGCCACCGCGTCGTGGGCCTTTCCGCTCTATCTCTTCCTGATGAGCCTCTTCGTCGTCCCGATCGCCGCCGTCGGGCTCAACCTCGCCTCGGCCGGCACCAACCCCGACCTCTTCGTCCTCACCGTGCCCCTCGCCAAGGGCCGGGACGGGCTCGCGATGCTCGCCTTTCTCGGCGGCTTTTCCTCGGCCACCTCGATGGTCATCGTCGCCGCCATCGCGCTTTCGACCATGGTGTCGAACCACATCGTCATGCCGGTCTGGCTTTCGCTGAGGGTCGGCGGCGCCTCGATGTCGGGCGATGTGCGCAACATCGTCCTGATGGCGCGCCGGGTCTCCATCGGCGTGGTGCTGGCCCTGGGCTATTTCTACTACCGGCTCTCGGGCGGCGGCTCGGCGCTGGCGGCGATCGGGCTGATTTCCTTTGCCGGCATCGCCCAGGTCCTGCCGGCGATGCTGGGCGGGTTGTTCTGGCGCGGTGCCACCCGTGTCGGCGCGGCCACGGGGCTGGCCG
>JAGRMP010000430.1:1331-5824 GCA_020441225.1 Maritimibacter sp.
GGCTGCGGCCCCAGGCCTTTTTCGGCATCGAGGGGCTCGACCCGGTGGTCCATGCCTTCCTGTGGTCGATGACCTTCAACGCGCTCTTTTTCTTCAGCTTCTCCGTCGCCACCTTCCCGACGCCCCTCGAACGGCTGCAGGGGGCGCAATTCGTCAACGTCTTCGAACATTCCCGCCCCGCCCGTGGCTGGGCCCGCGGCACCGCCGAGGCCGAGGACCTGCTCATCATGGCGCAGCGGATCATGGGCGGGGCCGAGGCCCAGGCGCTGTTTCGCGACCAGGCGGCGGCGCAGGGCAAGTCGGGCTATCTGCCCGACACCACTCCCGGGTTCCTGCAGCGGCTCGAACGCGAGCTCTCGGGCTCGGTCGGCGCCGCCACCGCCCATGCGATGGTCGGCCAGATCGTCGGCGGCGCGGCGGTCTCGGTCGAAGACCTGATGGCGGTCGCCGACGAGGCGCAGCAGATCCTAGAATATTCCTCGCAGCTCGAAGCCAAATCCGAGGAACTCACACGAACCGCGCGCAAGCTGCAGGAAGCCAATGAGAAACTCACCCAGCTCTCGATCCAGAAAGACGCCTTCCTGAGCCAGATCAGCCACGAGCTGCGCACGCCGATGACCTCGATCCGGGCGTTTTCCGAGATTCTGCGCGACGGCGGGCTCGGCCCCCCCGACCAGGCGCGCTACGCCGGGATCATCCAGGAAGAAGCGATCCGGCTCACCCGGCTGCTCGACGACCTCCTCGACCTTTCCGTGCTCGAAGCCGGCCAGGTCTCGCTCAACATCCAGCCCACGGCGCTGGGCGCGGTGATCGACCGGGCGGTGGCGGCGGCGTCGAGCGCGGGCGTGGCCCAACGGCTCGACATCCGCCGCGACCGGGCGCGCGAGGATCTGGTGATCAGAACCGACCCCGACCGGCTGGCACAGGTCTTCATCAATCTGATCGCCAACGCGGCCAAGTATTGTGACGCCCCCGCGCCGCGCCTCACGGTCTGGGTCAGCCGCCGCGCCGGTCAGCTGATGATCGATTTCGTCGACAACGGGTCCGGCATTCCCGAGGAAAGCCAGGCGGTGATCTTCGAGAAGTTTTCCCGCCTCAGCGACCAGCAGAAGGCGGGCGGTGCCGGGCTCGGGCTGGCGATTTGCCGCGAGGTCATGGCCAAGCTCGGCGGCGGCGTGAGCTATCTGCCCGCGCAAGGCGGCGCGGCGTTTCGGGTGACTTTGCCGCTGGAGCGCGTGCCGGGGCCCAAAACGGCACCGGAATCGCGCGAATCCGGCCGGCATTAACCAATTCTGAAGGTTGAGGTGCGATCCCTTGGGTAAGGAGAACCCGGGTGCTTGAGCGATGACGTCACAGGTGCAGCCCAGTGCGATGCGGCGCAAGGCCGGCGCCGGCCGGCCGCCGCCGGAAATCGGACGGCTCACCGCCGCCAAGGCGGTGCGCGCCGCCGTCGTGCAGGCGGCGGACGAGGTCGCCGGTCTCGCCGTAAGCGCCGGGCCGGTCGCTGAAAGCCGGACCACGCTGGACCCCTTTGTTGCGGACCTGCCGGAGATGGCCCTGCTCGCCCTGGTCGAAGGGCCGGGTGCCCGCTTCGGCCTTGTGGTGCTCGACGGCCAGGCCATGGCCGCGCTGATCGAGATGCAGACCACCGGTCGTGTCGTGCACCGCCCGGCCGATCCGCGGGCGCCGACCCGGACCGATGCGATCATGTGTGCCGATTTCATCGACCGGGTGCTGGAACTGGTCGAACAGCGCGTCGCCGAGGCCGAGTTGGACATCGCCCCGGCGGTTTCTGGGTTCCGCTACGGCCTCGCGCTCGCCGAGCCGCGGGCGGTGGTGATGACGCTGGAAGACATCGCCTACCGGGTCTTCCGGTTCGAGCTCGACCTCGGCCGCGGCGCCAAGACCGGCTCGATGCAGATCCTGATGCCCCATGATCCGCCTGGCGTCTCGCGCGCAGGTGCCGCCGAGACCGAGGCCTTTGCCGCCGCGATGCGGGCCCAGGTGCTCGAAACCCAGGCCGAGCTGGCGGCCACATTGTTCCGGCGCCGCATGACGGTTGCCGAGGTCGCCCGGCTGGAGGTCGGCGACATGCTTGTCATGCCCCGCGACGCGCTGAGCGACATTGCCGTCGAGGCTCTGGACGGCACGGTTGTCGCCCGGGGGCGGCTCGGGCAGGTCAACGGCCACCGGGCGGTCCGCCTGACTTTGGGCACGCCGTCCCGGCACGTGGAGCCGGGGCCCGTGACCGCGCCGAATCCGTTCGCGCCCGCGCTCGGGAAACGCCCGCCCTCTGCGGGTCTGCCCGCTCCCGAGGCGTCGGGTGCCGCCCCGCCCGCGGCGGGCCTTGCCGCGCCGCTCCCGCCCGGCCCGACGGCAATTGGCACCCCAGGCACGACGGACACACCCGGGGCATCCGGAACGCCCGACGGGCTCGCGGATATCGGCGATCTGGGGGACCTGGGAGACTTGGGAAACCTGGGAGACCTGGGCAATCTCGGAGACCTCGGCAGCCTGGATGACTGAACCGGCATAACCGTCCATGTGCGGCAAATGCCGCGTGGCAGGGCTCCCGTCTCCGGCCTGTCTCCGGCCCGTCCCGGGTCCGCCTTCGGTGTCGGCCCGGTTCCGGACGCAATCGGGTGCCATTGGCGACGTTCGTGCTGCCGGACCGCCGCTGTCCGGTCGTGCCGGTGCCTGCTGCCGGCCCCACGCCGCCTGCTGGAGAACGGCTCAAGACCCGCGCCGCAGCGCCTGCGCGGCCCCCCGCGTCCACCGCCGCCGTGCGGAGCGGGGGGCTCCGGTCCCCTCGGGCCATCCGCCCGGGGGCAGGTGAGGACGGCAGGGCGCCGCGCCTCTCGCAGGCCCCCTTGATATGGGTCAAGGCAGGGCCGGGCCAAGCGAGCGCAGGATACGTTGAACCCAAGGAGACATGTAGCCCATGGTCGACACCGCAAAATACCGCGAGGTGCTGGAGACACGTCTGGCGGAATTGCAGGACCGCCTGCAGGAAATTGACGAGGCGCTCGACAGTCATCAGTCGAAGGATTGGGAAGAGTTGGCGACCGAGCGCGAAGGCGACGAAGTGCTCGAACAGATGGGATCGAGCGGCAAGGTCGAGATCTCCAGGATCAAGGCAGCGCTCGCCCGGATGGATGAGGACGAGTTCGGCTATTGCGTGAGCTGCGGCGACGAAATCGCGTCCGAGCGGCTCGACGTGGTGCCGCATACACCGTTCTGCCGGAACTGCGCCGAGAAGCGCGGCTGACCGAGCCACGGGGAGGAAGAACCATGTCCGACGACGATCTGCGCGCGGCGGTATCGGCGCTGCTCGACGATCTTCTGGCCCGGCCCGAGGATCGCGCGT
This sequence comes from Maritimibacter sp., assembly GCA_020441225.1. The sequence continues at coordinate 4,699 of JAGRMP010000430.1, forward strand.
TGCTGCAGGCGCAGCTCCGCCGGAAGATCGCCGAAATGCGCGCGGCCGGCATTCCCGTGGGCGCGGAGCTCCTGCAGCACGAGGACAGCGGCCGGGACGACAGCGACGGCGAAGGCGGCGATCTGTTCGACAACATGCCGATCTGAGCGCGGCGGGTGTGACCGCGACCGGGCCGGGCGGCACATTCCGGCCGGGGTCTGCGGCGCTGGATTCGCGGTGTTGTAAACCGGCTTGAGGATTGTCTTTTTCACCCTTGGACCTATGGTTGTGGCGTCGAAACCGGGTGAGAAGGCAGGCGAGGCTGCGATGAGCGAAACCGTGCGCTACGAGACGCGCGAGGGTGTCGCGCTGATCACCGTCTCCAATCCTCCGGTCAACGCGCTGGTGCAACCGGTGCGCGCCGGTATCGACGCCGCGCTCGCCCGGGCGCTCGCCGATCCCGGGGTCGGTGCGATCGTGATCCGTGCCGAGGGCAAGACCTTTCCCGCCGGGACCGATGTGCGCGATTTCCACCGCGATGCCGACCGGCCACGGCTGGGCGATCTCTGCGCCCGGATCGAGGCCGCGCCGAAGCCCGTCATCGCCGCGATCCACGGCACCGCGGTGGGCGGCGGGCTCGAACTGGCGATGGCCTGCCACTACCGCCTGGCGCTCGCCGGCACCCGGCTCGGCCTGCCGGACGTGATGCTCGGCGTGGTGCCGGCGGCGGGCGGGACCCAGCGGTTGCCGCGGCTGATCGGCCCGGCCCGGGCGCTGGAAATGCTGCTCAGCGGCCGTCCGGTCCTGGCGAAACAGGCCGAGGCCGCCGGTCTGATCGACAAGATGGTGCGCAAGAACCTCGACCGTGCCGCCTTCGGCACCGCCCGCAACATGGCGCAAGCGGGTCAGCCGCCGCGTCCGACCCGCGGGGTGAAACGGGGGCTGCGCGATCCAGGCGCCTATCTGGCGGTCGTGGCCGGGCGGCGGTCGGCGTTGGACAAAGCCCCCGAGGCGGCGCCGGCCCGGATCGTGCAGCTCGTCGAAGCGGCGCTGCTCCTGCCCTTCGAAACCGGGCTGGCGATGGAGCGGGCGGCCTACCGGGATCTGGTCGACAGCCCCGACGCCCGGGGCCTGCGCCACGCCTTCC
>JAGRMP010000431.1:0-438 GCA_020441225.1 Maritimibacter sp.
TGTGAAGCGGCCCGAGCCCGAGCGCCACCTGGACGTGGATCGCGTCTTCCATCGCGATCACCGGGATCCCGTAGGGATCGGTGCCCGCGAAGTTGCCGGCCTCGATCGCGGCCATGATCTTCTCGAACGAGTAGACGCTCGCCTGGGTGTCGAGCTTACCGCCGACGACGATGTATTTGCCGTCCGGCGAGACGTCGACGCCATGGGGCGATTTCGGCTCGGCGATGAGGTAGACAAGCCCCTCTTCGATCGCCGTTTCCATGGTGATCACCGGATGGTCGTTGATCATCGTGACCTTGCCGGCCTCGTAGACCTCGGCCGCCTTGCGCCAGTTGATGACGTGCAGATAGTCGGTGTCGTTTTGCGAACAGCCGGCCTCGAACGGCGGACGCCCGTTCTCGATCCCGCCCACGTAGCGCTCGGCGCAGAACGAGTTGG
>JAGRMP010000431.1:524-9061 GCA_020441225.1 Maritimibacter sp.
GAACGACCGGTCGGGATCGATCCGACCCGCTTCCCGGTCGAATTTCCAGTAGGTGACCGCGCCGCGGAACTTTTCGTTGAACTCGCTGAGCGGCGCGAAGCCGCGGCCGAGCACGCCCGGGTATTGCGCCGCTTCGATCACGTATTCCGAGTTCGGGGTCACGAAGGTGCCGCCATGCTCGGATTGCAGGATCGGGTTCACCACGATCTGCTGGGTTTCGAAGTCATGCAGGCTGACCACACCGACGCGCGGCGCCGACTTGTCGTTGATGAACAGGTATTCGCCGTCGAGATCGCCGTCGGTTTCGGTGATCGCCGGGTGGTGGGTGTCGCCCCACTGGATCTCGCGGCCATCGACCTTGCCGGCTTCGAGGATCGCCTTGGATTCCTCGTCGAACCCGTAGCCCTGCCACGGCTCCGGCGTGAACACCGAGACGTATTTCAGGATCCGCATCGACGGCACACCGTAGACCATGATCTGGCCCGACTGCCCGCCGGAGGAGAATACGATGAATTCGTCCCTGCCGCCGGTCGGCGTATAGGTTTTCGCCGCTGCGAGCAGGTCCTGCTGGGTCAGGCCGCGGGCTTGCATCACCTCGTCCAGCGATTGCGCAGAGGCAATCGTTGGCAGGGTGAGGCCCACCGCGGTCGCTGTCGCCAACAAGCCATTGAAAATGGTCTTGGCCATTGAGTGCGTCCCTTTCGTCCGGACCGATTCTGAGCGTGTGCAAACACAAGGGCCGGGCGGTCCGAATCCCGTGCCGTGGCCCTAGATCACACGCGCGTGAGCGGGGCTCCTTGACTATTGTTAAGGCCGCCCCCGGATCGCGGCGTTACCCGGGACGGCAGCGAACCCGACCACCAGAACACTCCCCGGAGACCGACATGATCCACCGCCGCACCCTCCTCGCCGCGCTCGCCGCAGCCGGCCTTTTCGCCCCGGCCGCCCGCGCCCAGGAGGCGACCACCGACACGCTCGAAATCACCGGCGGCTTCGCGCGGGCCACGGCCGGCATGGCGGTGTCGGGTGCGGCGTTCCTGACCATCGCCTCGCGCGGGCCCGCCGACCGTCTCGTCGGTTTCTCAACTTCAGCCTGTAACCGCCCGGAATTGCACACACATATCAACGATGACGGGGTGATGCGGATGCGCCAGGTCGAGGCCATCGACATCCCCGCAGGCGGGGTGGCCGAGCTCAAGCCCGGCGGGTTGCACCTGATGATGATCGATCTCACCCGGCAACTGGTCGAGGGCGAGACGGTCGAGGTCACGCTGGAGTTCGAGACCGCCGGCACGGTCACGCTGACCCTGCCGATCAAAGCCCCCGGCGCGGCGATGTGACCCGCGGACGGTTCTGCCTCAGGCGAAGGCGACAACGGCGAGCAGCAACACCTGATACCCCGCGGTCTGGCCAAGCAGCCGGTTCAGCCGCGCCGAGACCGGCCAGTGCCAGATCGCATGCCCGAGCCAGAGCGCGAGCGCAGCAGGCAACCCGAGCCAGGGCGTGGGCGCGAACCAGGCCGCAAAGCCAAGCGCGCCCAGAAGTGCTGCGAAATAGAGCAGCCGCGAGGCCGCCGGCCCGACCAATATCGCCAGCGTCCGCCGCCCGGCGCGGGCGTCCTGCACCCGGTCGCGGTGGTTGTTGAGCATGAGCACCGCCGCCGCCGGCAGGCCGATCATCATCCCCGTCGCGAGGGTACGGGCCGCAAGCGGATCGACCCCCATGAGCCAGCCCGTGCCCGAAACCGCGACCAGCCCGAAAAACCCGATCACCAGAAGCTCGCCGAAGGGCAGGCCCGAGAGCGGCAGCGGCCCCATCGAGTAGAAATAGCCCAGCGCCAGCGAGACGAGGCCGATGGCGATGATCGGCCAGCCGCCGACCGCTGCCAGGACCAGCCCGGCAAGCGCCGCAAGCCCGAAGCTCGCGAGTGCTGCGCGCCGCACCGCCGCCCCGTCGAGCAGGCCGAGCGCCGTCATCCGCGGCGGCCCCAGCCGGTCGGGCGCATCGACCCCCCGCGCCGCATCCGCCGCGTCGTTCCACAAATTGGTGCCGATCTGGATCGCCGCCGTCGCCACCATCGCCGCGATCAGCACGCCGGGCCGCAGCCCCGCGCCCGCAAGCCAGCCGCCCGCGAGCACCGGCACCTGGCTGAGGCTCACGGTCTTGAGCCGTGCCGCGATCAACCACAGCGCGGGCGTCGGCAGCGTGGCGAGCCGGGCGCGGGTTTCCGCGGTGACCGCGCTCATGGCTTCCTCCCGATCTGCAGCCGCGCCACGCCGAAGACGAAAGCGCGCTCCGCCACCAGGTCGAGCCCGGCCGCAGCAATGGCGCGGGCGACGTCGGCGCGCCCGGGGAACCGCTCGATCGACTCGACCAGGTAGGTATACGCCCCCCGGTCCCGCGCCACCGCCGCTCCGATGCGCGGGATCACGTAACGCGCGTGCAGCCCATAAAGCGGCGCAAACCACGCGGCGGGCTGGGAAAACTCCAGGAGCACCAGGTGCCCGCCGGGGGTCAGCACCCGCGCCACCTCGGCGAGCGCAGCCGCCGGGTCGGTCATGTTCCTGAGCCCGAAGGACAGCGTCACCAGCGCGACCGATCCGTCTTCGAACGGCAGTGCCTCGGCGGGGGTCTGCAGATAGTCGAGCGCCGCCCCGCCCCGTTCCCGGGCGATCTCCAGCATCCCCGCCGAGGCATCGGCGACGACGATCCGCCGCTTTGGCAACCGCTTGCGCAGCGCCAGCGCAAGGTCGCCGGTCCCGCCGGCAAGATCGACCACCGACTCCGGCACCTCGCCCGCCAACGCCGCCGCCCGCGCCACCGCCGCGCGTTTCCACAGCCGGTGGGTGCCGAAGCTCATCAGATCGTTCATCAGATCATACCGCGGCGCGATCCGGTCGAAGAGATCGGTCACCGCGCTCTGGCGGTCCGCCTGCGACACCGCCCGCGCGCCGAAGGTCGTGTTCATCTGTTCAAGCTTGGTCGCGCGTTCCATGTCGTCCCCGGGCTCCCGGCCGCCTGCCGGCGCCCCTTATTGCCCCGGTCGCCCCGGCTCTACCAGCCCGCACCGCGCACGCCCTTGACTTTCCTCAAACCCGGCCCGGCGTTTCGCCGCATGTGACATCCCCCCGTGACACATGCCAACGCCCCCGGCTCACGGGTCGAGATTGTCTTCGGCGCTGCGGATCACATGTTCCATCGCCGCCCGCGCCCGCTCCGGGTCGTGGTCGGCGATGGCCTGGACGATGACCCGATGCTCGGCGGCGCTCTTTTCGAGCTCGGCCGAAGAGCGGAAACTGGTCCGGGCATGGACCTCGCGGTCGAACACGGTTACCAGCGTCGTCTGCACCAGATCGCCCAGCGAATGCATGAAGCGGTTGCCGGTCATCCCGAGGATGGCGGTGTGAAACCCGAGATCCTCGGCGATGAACGCGCGCCGTGTGGTCGCCCCCGCGAGCGCCCTGACCCGTGCCTCGAGCAGCGCGCAATCCGCCGGTCCCGCCTTGCGCGCGACCATCGCCGCCGCCGCCGGTTCGAACACCAGCCGGATCTCGAACAGCTCGTCGAGAAACCCCCGCGACTGCCTGAGCGAGGCGTGCCAGCGCAACACGTCGATGTCGAACATGCTCCAGTCGGCGGCCGGGCGCACGCGGGTGCCGACCTTGGCCTTCGACTCGACCAACCCCTTGGCGACAAGGATCTTCTTGGCCTCCCGCACCACCGTGCGCGAGACCCCGAACATCTCTTCCAGGTCGGGATCGAACGGCAGGAGCGTCCCTTGCGGGTATTCGCCCGCGACGATCCCGAGGCCCAGCTGTTCGACGACATGCATGGTGTTGTTCAGCGCCCGTTCGGTGAACCCGCCGGGCGCGGTGAAGTTCATGATCGCGTCGCGGATGCGTTCCCCGGCCTTCTTCCCTTCGTCGTCGCCCATCCCAATGCCTTCTGCAGCATGATGAACGCGAAGAGCAGCCCCCCGATGACGATCTTGGTCCACCAGCTCGACAGCGTGCCATCAAACACGATGTATGTCTGTATCAGACCCATGATGAGGATGCCAAAGAAAGTGCCCGCGACATAGCCCGAGCCGCCGGTCAGCAGCGTGCCGCCGATCACCACCGCGGCGATGGCGTCGAGCTCGACGCCGACGGTGGCGAGCGAATAGCCCGCTGAGGTGTAGATCGAATAGACGATGCCTGCGAGCCCCGCGAGCCCGCCGCCGATGGCGTAGATCGTGATCGTGGTCCGCGCGATCGGCACGCCCATCAGCCGCGCCGTCGCCGCACTGCCGCCGAGCGCATAGACGTTGCGCCCGAAGCGCGTCCGGTGCAGCACGATCAGCGCGACGATATAGGCCAGGATCATGATCCCGCCGATGAGCCGGAACCGCCCGCCCCCCGGCGCCTTCCACACCACGTCCTGGATCGTGTCGTAGAATTCATGGGTGATCGGAACGGAATCCGTCGACAGCACATAGGCCAGCCCACGCATCAGGAACATCCCCGCGAGCGTGACGATAAAGGGCGGCATCTCCAGGTAATGGATGATCCCCCCCATCGCCGCGCCGAAAGCGGTGGTGATCGCGAGCAGCAGCACGAAGGCAAAGAGCGGGTGAATGCCGGTATCGCGCAGGATCACCGCGAGGAAGACCCCGGAAAAGGCGATCACCGAGCCGACCGAAAGATCGATACCGCCCGAGAGGATGACAAAGGTCATCCCCACCGCCGTCAGGCCCAGAAAGGCGTTGTCGGTCAACAGGTTGGCGACCACGCGGGTGGAAAACATCGCCGGGTACTGCCAGCCCGAGATCAGGTAGGCCAGCACGAAGGTGGCCATGGTGATGTAGAGCGCGAGCCGGGGGGAACGCATCATGACCGGGTCTCCCGTGCCTGTGCCGAGGGGGCGGTGGGCGCGCCGGGCGCATCCGACACGGTCGAACTGGCCTTGGCGCGCAAGAGGTAGAGGCTGTGCTTCACCGTCGGCGACTGGATCACCAGGATGACGATGATGATGAGCGCCTTGATGACGAGGTTGAACTCGGGCGGCATGCCCGACAGCAGGATCACCGAGTTGACCGACTGGATGATGAGCGCGCCGAGCAGCGAGGCGACGATGGAGAACCGCCCGCCAAGGAGCGAGTTGCCGCCGATCACCACGGCGAGGATCGCGTCGAGCTCCATCCAGAGCCCGGCGTTGTTGGCATCCGCCCCCTTGATGTCGGCGGCCACGATCACCCCCGCGGTGGCGGCGCAGAACCCCGAGGTGAGATAGACGGTCACCAGCAGCACCCGCGAGTTGATGCCGGCAAGCCGCGAGGCGGTCTCGTTGATGCCGATGGCCTCGATCAGCATGCCGAGCGCCGTGCGGCGCACCACGAGCGTGACCAGCGTGCCGAGGGCGATCCAGATCAGCACCGGGGTCGGCACCCCGGCGATGGTGCCGGCACCGAGATGGATCAGCCCTTCATTGAGAAAGGTCATGATCTTGCCCTCGGTGATGAGCTGGGCCACGCCCCGCCCCGCCACCATGAGCACCAGCGTCGCCACGATGGGCTGGACCCGGAAAAAGGCAACCAGCACCCCGTTCCACAGCCCCGCCACGAGCCCGGCCGCGAGCGCGGCCAGGAGCGCCGTGAACCAACCGCCGCCGCCGGTGACGACGCTCGCCGCCACCGCGCCCGCAATGGCCATCACCGCGCCGACCGACAAATCGATCCCCTTGGTCGCGATCACCAGCGTCATGCCGACGGCCAGGAGCGCCACCGGCGCACCGCGGTTGAGCACGTCGATCAGGTTGCCGAACAGCCGCCCGTTCTGAAACTCGATGTGGAAAAACCCCGGAAACACCGCGAAGTTGAGCAGGAGCACAACGCCGAGAATGATGAGCTGCGGCAGGATCCGCCGGAAGGTCGCGCTGAGACTGCTGCCGTTCATGCCACCTTCTCCCCCTTGCTGATCGCCGCGACGATCCGCTCGGTGGTGATCTCGTCGCCGGTCAGCTCCGAGACCTGGCGGCGGTCGCGCAGCACCACCACGCGAGTCGAATAGGCCACCAGCTCCTCCATTTCCGACGAGGCGACGATCAGCGCCATGCCCCGCTCGCGCAGCCGGTCGATGAGCGCGATGATCTCGGCATGGGCGCCGACGTCGATCCCGCGCGTGGGCTCGTCGAGGATCAGGATGTCGGGTTCGGTGGCCAGCCAGCGCGCCAGCAGCGCCTTTTGCTGGTTGCCGCCCGAGAGCAGCCGGATCGGCATATTCTGGCTCGCAAGTCGGATGTCGAGCGCCTTGACATAGTCGTCGACGATCTGGTTGACCTTCGCCCGCTTGAGCGGCCGGGTCCAGCCCTGGCGCGCCTGCAACGACAGGATGATATTCTCGCGCACGCTGAGATCGCCGACGATCCCGTCGGTCTTGCGGTCCTCCGGGCAGAGCCCGAAGCTGTGCTCGACCGCGGTGCGCGGCCGGTTGAGTTTGATCGCCTCGCCGCGCAGCTCGGCGCTGCCCTGGTCGGCCGAAACCACGCCGAAGATCACCTTGCAGGTTTCGGTCCGGCCCGAGCCGAGCAGGCCCGCAAGGCCGATCACCTCGCCCTCGCGCAGCTCCAGGTCGAACGGGTCGATCATGCCGCGCTTGCCGTAGCCCTTGAGCCGGAAGATCGGTTCGCCCGTGGGCGCGGCATGGCCCTTGCGCCGCGCGGCTTCGAGATGGTGGCCGAGCATCAGCTCGACGATGTCGCTCTGGCTCACCTCGGCGATCCTGCGGGTGCCGACGACACAGCCGTTGCGCAGCACCGTCGCCCGGTCGGCGATCTCGAAGACCTGGTCGAGGAAATGGGTGATGAACACCACCGCCATCCCCCGCGCGGTCAGGTTGCGCACCACCGAGAACACCAGCTCGATCTCTTCGCGGTCGAGGCTCGCGGTGGGCTCGTCCAGGATCAGCACCTTGCCCGACAGCTCGACCGCGCGGGCAATGGCGATCACCTGCTGGATCGCGATGGAATAGGACGACAGCATCTGGGTCGGGTCGATGTCGAGCCCGTAGCCCTTGAGGATCTCGGCCGTGCGCCGGTGCATCTCGCGGTGGTTCAGCATGCCCCGTTTCACCGGCTGCCAGCCGAGAAACAGGTTGTCGGACACGGACATGTTTTCAAGGAGGTTGACCTCCTGGTAGACCGTCCCGATGCCCAGCGCCTGGCTTTCCACCGGCCCCCGCGGGTCGATCTCGCGCCCATCGAGCTCGATGGTGCCGCCGTCGCGGTGATAGGCCCCGGTCAGGCTCTTGATCAGCGTCGATTTGCCGGCGCCGTTCTCGCCGAGCAGCGCGTGCACCTCGCCCGGAAACAGCGTGAGATCCACCTTGTCGAGCGCAATCGCACCGGCAAAGAACTTGTCGATCCCGCGCGCGCGCAAGACCGGCGCGGCGGTGTCGGGGTCCGGTCTGTCTGTCATGGCAATCGTCTCCTCCCACGCATGCGCCGCGCCACACGCAGTTGCGCGGGCGCGGATCGGGAAGGCCCCTCGGGGCCTCCCCGCCATGGTGAAGGTATATCAGTAACCGAGGCCTTTTTTCATCTCGTAGACGGCCTGGTTGTCGTCGTCCGCGGTGTAGAGCTTCGATTCCGTCTGCACCCACTTCGCGGGCATCGTGCCGTCGGCCCAGTAGGCTTCGAGGATATCGAAGGCCGGCCCGGCCATGTTCGGCGTCAGCTCGACGGTCGCGTTTGCTTCGCCGTTGGCGATGGCCAGGTGCATGTCCGGCACCGCGTCGATGGCGACGACGAGGATGTCTTCGCCGGGCTTGGCGCCTGCTTCCTTGATCGCCTGGATCGCGCCGACGGCCATGTCGTCGTTATGGGCGTAGAGCGCGCAGATGTTCTCGGCGCCTTCCGCCTTGAGGAAGCTTTCCATCACCACCTTGCCCTGGGCCCGGGTGAAATCGCCGGTCTGGCTGCGCACGATCTCGATATTCGGCGAGTCGGCGATGGCGGCTTCGAAGCCCGCCTTGCGGTCGATCGCCGGCGACGAGCCGGTGGTGCCCTGCAGCTCGACCACGCGGCAGTCGGCTCCGGCCAGCGTGTCGACCAGCCACTTGCCGGCCACTTCGCCTTCGTAGACGGTGTCGGAAGTGACGGCGGTCATGTAGAGATCGTCCGAGGCATCGACCTTGCGGTCGAGCAGGATCACCGGGATCTCGGCGTCCTGGGCTTCTTCCAGCACCGAATCCCAGCCGGTCGCCACGACGGGGGCGAGCAGGATCGCGTCGACGCCCTGGGCGATGAAGCCGCGCACGGCCTTGATCTGGTTTTCCTGCTTCTGCTGCGCGTCGGCGAATTTCAGATCGATCCCGCGGGCTTCGGCCTGTTCCTTGGTGACGGTGGTTTCGGCCGCGCGCCAGCCCGATTCCGAGCCGATCTGCGAAAAGCCGACGGTCTCTCCTTCGGCCCAAGCGCCGACGGGCGCCATCGCCATAACGGAGACGAGCAGTGCTGACTTGATCTTCATGGTTTCCTCCCTGGATCAATTCCTCGCTGCG
>JAGRMP010000432.1 GCA_020441225.1 Maritimibacter sp.
GCTTCGGCGAACCTGGTGCTTGGGGAAACCCTGTTCTGGCGGAACAACGAGTGGAGCATCCGGACGACCATCCAGAAGACGCATCTGTCGCGGCCGGAGCCCCTCGTTGCACCACTGCATGCCGACTACGGCAAGTTCATCGACGCCGTGTTGCTTGGAGATATGCCCGAGGAACTCCTACCCGAGATTCGTTCCCGCGCGATCAAACAGCGACGCCAGCTGTTCGTTCTTTACAATGGCAAGCGGACGGGGCCGAGCTACGTCCCGATGATGTTCAAAACGCTCACAGGCAATTCGTTTACGTCGACCAGGGCGATGATTCACACCGATGGTGCGCGCCATTTCGGCGCGGAAGGGCTCGAGAGAGCCAAGATCGCCTGTCACCAGACCTCGGACGCGGTCGTCAGGCAGCACTACTACCAGGAGGCCGTGGCCGAGGTCTTCGCGAGCAATCTGCGAAACAAACGGCGTGCCCGGCGTGCGGGTATCCTCCGGGCGCAAGAGGTGGGGGAAACGGAGTAGAGCGAAGGAGGTTTTCTCGCTGTCTGTCTTTCGGGCGTGCCTGGTTGAACGCCCGAAAGACAGACAGTGAGACAGAAATCCAGGGTTGCAGGCCGACTGTCGGGTCCGGATCGGCCAAGCGATAACAAAGAGATACGACCATCCCCAGAAAGGAGGCACCGCTTGACGCTGGGAACACGGGGTTCCCGGCATGAAAGGAGTAGAACGCATGTTCGATCTCACCCCGCGGGCGGACAGCCTGCACGTCTTCGCCAATGAATACGCGGACGCGCTTCAGAACGCCGCGATGCTTCTTGGCGGCGCAAAGTGGTTCCAACGGGCTGCCCGGTTCTGCGATACGCTCTCGGATGGGGGCAGCATCAGCCGAAGGCTGCTTGCCGAGGGGGCATCGCTCCGGGATCTCCTGGCGCTCCGCTTTCTCGACGATCCGTTCAGCGACGAGGCTGCCATGTTCGCCGCTCTCGATCCGGCGGATCCCGCGATCGAGGAGATCTGCGTGGTCACGGACGCGCTGGACGATGCACTTCGCGCCAGTCGCGAGGAAGTCGGCACAGACCCCTTTGCGGTCGAGGGAGGTGATCGCGATGAATGACCTTTCTTCTCACTCTAAACCGCTCACCGCGCCGGAAGCTGCATTGGTCTCCGCTCGAGAACTCCGTGTCGAGCTTTCGTCGCTGCTGGCTCGCCGAGAACTTTCGCCAGGGCTCCGCCTGCGGGCGCAGCGGGTCTACGACACCGTCCGGTCCAGGGAGATATTCGTCGAGCGCGCAATCGATGATTTCGATTTTTTCGTCGATAGCCTGGAGGTGGACATGGCTCGGGAGGTCCGCACCGCGTTTGTCGCCGACGAACACCACGTCGATGGCGGTGCGACTGAAACGCACCTCACTGAATTCGGCGAATGCCTGCGTTCCATCAACGCGCGGGTGCGGGAGCTCGCGCTCCTATGCTCGGCAGTCGAAGCCAAGGCTACCACAGCCAGGTGGGGTTTCGAGTAGCTCGAATTTGCATGGGTGACCGGATTTCGCGACCGGTCACCCGGTCAACCTTTGTAAGGTGCATCGACAGAATCTGACCGGTTTCAAACTTGGAAATGAACTGACGCACGGTGAATGCCGCCGCCAAATATTCGAGGGTATTGGCCTCCTGCGTTGAGACGTGCCCTTCGCCGACCACACCGATCAACGTGGCGGTCCCCCCGATTTGGACTTGCGCAACCGGTAGTCTTTCGAGCTTTCCATTACCCGGACGGTCTGGGGTGACATAGGATTCAGTGGTGGGGCTGTTGGCTTTAGGCCCTCCGAGAACTGGCAAGGTTCAAGACAGTGCAACGGACCCCTGATGTAGCGTTTTAGCGTTCGCAGTAGTGGGGGACGGCCGATCCCGAAAGGCTGATTGCAGCCTGTCGGAGTCTCTTCAACAAGAACTTTTGGCGAGGAAGTCTGACCCCGTCGGAGTCTCAGGTCTCCGCGAACACGCCGTTGCCCCGCTTCACCGACAAAGTCGTCAGACCGAAATCGTCGAGGATCGCGTAGACCGCCGGCAGGACAAGGATCACGACGAGGCTCGCGGCGACGAGGCCGAAGACCAGGCTGGCGACGAGGGGAACCAGGATCTGCGCCTGGAGGCTGGTCTCGGTGAGGATCGGGATGAGGCCGGCCAGTGTCGTCGTGGTCGTCAGCAGCATCGCTCGGAAGCGTGCGCGGACTGCCTGCGAGGCCGCCTCAGCCACGCTCTCCGCGTCCCCGTGCTCGTGCTTGATGAATTCCACCAGCAGGATCGAGTTGTTCACCACCACGCCAGCCAGGGCGACGTAGCCGAGCAGGCTTGGCATCGAGAAGTCGAGCCCCATGAGCATGTGGCCGAAGATCGCGCCTGCCAGCGCCAGCGGGATCACCAACATCACCACGATTGGCTCGACATAGGAGCGAAACTGGAATGACAGGAGCGCGAAGACGCCGAACAGGCCGATGACGAAGCCCTTCATCATCGAAACCTGGGTGGTGGCCGCTTCGGCGCGCTGGCCCTCGACGTCGAGGATGAGGTCGGGATACCGCGCGCGCAGCTCGGGCACGAAGCGCGCGAGGGTGTCGGAGACGATGGCATTGGCGTTGGCGACGCCCGTGTCGATCGTGCCCTGCACGGTGACGGTCCGCCGCCCGTCCTCGCGGTTGATCCGGGCGACCCCGCGGCCGGTCTCGACGGCGGCCACCACGGACAGCGGGATCGTCGTCCCGTCGGTCCGGGTAACGGCGAATTCGTCGAAGGTGCGAAGATCGGCCGCCGCGGTGGGGTCGAGGCGTGCGGTGACCTCGATGGCCTGGCCACCGCTCTGGATCTCGCTGATCGTGCTGCCCTGGTAGGCGGCGCGGAGCTGGTCGGCGACCATCGCCGCGGTGACGCCCATCGGTCCGGCCGTGTCCTTGAGCGTGATACGGAGCTCGCGCTTGCCGGGGCGCAGGTCGTCCATCACCGAGGTCACGCCGTCGTAGCTGGCGAGCCAGCCGGTGAGCTCGGTGGCGGCGGATTTGAGTGTGTCGAGGTCGTCCCCCTTCAGGCGCATGTCGAGGGCGATCCCGGCGGGACCGATCGTGCTTTCGGCGTATTTCAAGGCAACGACGTCAGGGAGCGCGCCGACTTCGTCACGCCAGGCCGCCATGATTGGGTCAGGCCGCAAGGTGCGCAGCGACGACGGCAACAGGTCGACCGAGACAGTGGCGACATGGGCACCGGATTCGAAGGCGTCGCGGTTGACGCCATTGAACACGGTGACGGACCGAACGAGGTCGGCGCCTTCGGGTTGGTCGGGCGCGAGGCGCGCATTCACCCGGTCGAGGCCGGCGACGATGCTGGCCACCACGGCATCGGTGCGCTCTTGCGGTGTGCCTTGCGGCAGCAACACCCGTGCCTCGATCGTATCGCCGTCGATCTCGGGGAAGGCCGTGAACTTCAATGTGCCGCCGGCGATCTGGGCGATGGCGACGAAGAGGATCGCCAGCGCCAAGCCGACCACCGCGTAGCGCGCCCGGATCAGTCTGTCGGCGAGGCGGCCGGTGGCGTCCCTAAGCCAGCCGATGCCGGCCTCGATCCGGGTCGCGACACGGCTCTGCCGTTTGTGTTCGAGGCTGTGCAGAAGGTGGTGGGGTAGGATCAGGAAGGCTTCTATGAGCGAGACGGTGAGAACGAAGAGCATCACCGCCGGGACCACCCGGAGCACCGCACCGAGGTCGCCTTTGAGGAAGGCGAGCGAGCCGAAGATCATCGCCGTGGTGGCGAAGGAGGCGAGCACGTTGCCGAAGACCTGGCTTGCGCCTTCGACGGCCGCGTCGAGCGGGGCACGGCCCGCCTCACGCAACCGGGCGATGTTTTCCGAGATCACGATGGCGTCGTCCATCAAGAGGCCGATGACGATCAGGAGGCCAATGGTGGTCATCAGGTTGAGGGAGAGCCCCGCGGCGGCCATGATCGCGACGCCACCCATGAAGGCGACTGGCAGGCCCATCGCAACCCAAAAGGCGAAGCGCACACCGAACACCAGCCAGAGCACGGCGAACACCAGTGCAAGGCCCTGGAGGCCGTTCACCAGCACCAGCGACAGCCGTTCGCGGATCACGGTTGCGCCGTCAGAGATCACGTCGTAGGCGACGCCGGGCGGCGCGGAAGCACGCGCGGCGTCGAGGAATGCGTTGATTGCGTCGATTGTTTCGAGCGAATCCTCAGCGCGTGTCTTGGTCACGTCGAGCACGGCGGCCGGTTTGCCGTTCAGTGTGATGGCCTGCGCCTCGTCGGCGTAGCCCTCAGTGATCTCTGCGATCTCGCCGAGCCGCACTTGGCCGCCGCCTGACGAGGCGCGGACGACGATGTCGGCGAGCGCGTCAGGACTGCGGCGTTCCTCGTTGATGCGGATCAGCAGGCTCTGGTCGGGCCCGTCGAGAGATCCGGCGGGCATGTCGAGGCTTTCGGCGCCGATCGCGCGGGCGACGTCTGCGATCGACACGCCGAAACGGCGCAGCGCAGCAGGAGCGACGTCGATGCGGATTTCGGAGGTGGGAAAGCCGCGAATGTCGACCATCGGAATGCCGCCCCAACGCAGCATCCGGGTGCGGAGTTCTTCCGCATGGGCTTCGAGGGTGGGGCCGTGGTCCGGGCCGGTTACGGCGACGGAGGCGACGAAATCGGTCAACCCGAGGGCGCGCACCGAGGGCCGCTCGGCACGGTCGGGAAAGTCGGTGATCGCGTCGACTTCGGCGGTCACCTCGGCGAGGAATCCGCGAAAGTCACTGCCTTCGCGCATGGTGGCGACCGCCCGGCCGAGACCTTCGCGGGACTCGCAGGAGGCGGTCCCGAGGTCGGTGACGGCATCGAGGGCTGTCTCGATCCGTTCGCAGATCGCGGTCTCGATGTCCTCGGCCCGGGCGCCGGGATAGACGACGTTCACCTCGACCTCGCTCGGCGCCGCGCGTGGGAAGGTCTCGCGCAGCAGCCCGGGGCCGGCGATCAGGCCGGCGGCGAGGAAGATCAGCATGAGAAGGTTGGCGATGGTCGGATGGCCGGCAAAGAAGCGGATCATCGCATAGACCCCAACTCGGCGGTGAGGGCTTCGTCGGCGACCGGGGCGAGGGCCATACTTTCAAGGGGCACCAGAAGGTCGGAGACGACAACTCTGTCACCGTTGGATATACCATTGGTAATCAAAGCAATACGGTCCTGAATTAACGTGGTGGACACGTGCCGGCGTTCCAGCCGGTCGCCGTCACCCGCCACAAAAAGCGTCCCGTCCCAAAGAGCGCTGCGCGGCACGGCGAGTCCTGTCACGGGGCGTCCGGCAATGGATACCTCGACGAACATGCCCTTGGTGAGCGGCGGCTGTGCACCAGGAACGGCGCTCCCATAGGCTGCATCGACGACGACGATGACGCCGAGCGTGCCGGTCTTGGGGTCGATCATGTCGCTCACCCGATCGACATGGCCGGACCAGCGTAGCGCGTCGTCGCCGAGATTGAGCCGGACCTCGGCGCCAAGGTCGAGACCGCGCAGGACTGAGGTCATGGCCGTCGGATCGGCGGCGAATGCGGCGGCGTCCGGGGCCGCGAGCCGCAACAGCCGGCGCAGTTCCGCAATGGGCACCTGAGCTTCGATTTCGGCCCGGTCGGTGCCGTCCAGCACGGCGGCGACTTCGCCTGCGCGCAGAAACCGTCCTTCTTCGACCGAGACTTGGGCGACGCGGGCGTCGAAGGGCAGGGTGAGCGTGGTTCGCGCGAGGTTGAGGCGCGCGGCGTCTCCGGCCGCGCGTGCCGCGGCGGCACTCTCCTCGAGGCCTGCGCGTTGCGCCGGAATGAGGGCGATCGTGCTCTCGATGGTCTGGACCTTCTGCCGTTGCGCGAGCCAGGCCGCGCGGGCGGTGTCGACGGTCGCCTGTGCTCGAGCGCCACCTTCGAGCAACGCCTCGGAGCGGGCCAATTCGTCTGCCCGAAGCGCAAGCACGTCACGTTCGATCTCCAGCGCCGCGCGCTGGTTATCCTCGGACACGGAGAGTTCGGTGAGTTTCGCTTCTGCCGCACCGACATTGGCCTCGGCCTGGGCCAAAGCGATCTCGTAATCCTCTGACGCGATCCGAACCAGCTCGGCGCCTGCCGGCAGGATCGCACCGCGTGCGAGCTCCGGGTTGACCCAGGCGACGGTGCCAGCCACCTGGGCAATAGCCTCGAATGTCTTGGCCGGCGCTACCAGTCCGAAGCCGGTGACGACCGGCCGGATCGATGTCTCCGCGGCGGTGATGACACGGACGGGGGTGGCGATCTCGCCCGTCTCGACCTGAGCAGGCGGCGCCTTGGTGTTCACGGTGTAGGCGAGGTATCCAGCGCCCGCGGCCGCAAGGGGGAGGGTGAGGAGGAGGAGTTTCAGACCGTTGCGCATCATGTTTCGCTTTCCCACGTGAAGGCGGCGAGTTGAAGGTCGAGGAGCCGGGGGCCATCGCGTGAGAGAAGTGCCGGGTCGTGGGTGAGGACGAGCCGCAACGCGAGGCTCTGCATCACACCCATCACCAGCGCCGCGATGTCGACGGCCGGGACGTCGTTTCGGAGTGCTCCCTCGCCTTGGGCCGTGGCGCAGAGCTGGACCACGGTGCTCTGGAAGTCCGCCATCCGCGTTTGCATCGCCACACGCACGACCGCGTCCGCGCTGGTCGGGTCTCGTGTGAGCATGATCTCGGGAAGGGCGGGGGTGCGTTCGACCAGGGCGAGCTGGCCAAGGACCAGGGCTCGGAGCCGGGCGAGCGCCGATTGGTCACTGTTCGTGATGATGTCGAGATTGTGTGCGACATCCCGTCCAAGGCGGTCGGTGATGGCATTCCAGAGTTCGGCTTTCGAGCGGTAGTGGCGGTAGATCGCGGGCTGTGTCAGGCCCAGGCGCTCGGCGATCGCGACGGTGGTCACGCGGGCCGGTCCGCCTTCGAAGGCGAGCGCGAGGGCGGCATCAAGGATCTGTGCCTTTCGATCGTTCGGCTCCTTGGTCATGCGCGTCTCCGGGGGTGAGATAGCGCGGCCAGAGCGGCCCAGACGGCGCAGCGGAAGATGAGCGCCATGCCGGTGCGAGGTTCTACCGGGGCTTCCGAGAGGGCGACGACAGCGAAAACAAGGCCAGCGACGGCCGTCGCCAGAGCGATGACGATGGCGAGGCGGTGCCCCCATAGGTGGCCGCGCCACAAGCCCACCGCGGCGGCCAGGTAGGCAAAGCCGGCGAGGAAGTTGAACCAGACGACGAAAGGGACAACGTCGCCCGCCAACTCCCTCGCCGTGTCCGGCCCGAACAACACGCTCGATGAAGCCGAGAGGGTGGCGAGCGCGAACACGCCGGCTATGCCGCCAAGGATGCGGTTTCGGGAGACCTTGAAGCGGTTCGGTTTGCTCGGACTTCTGGGATCCATCCCGTGCTCTCCCTGCGATTCCGGTTGGCGTGTTATATCGATATAACGCTCCCGGCGCGGGTGGGAATTGAGAAAAGTCAAGTGAGTGGCGAGCGGGTCCTGATAGAGCCGGGACGACCCGAAGCGGCAGGATGGGCAATGGAACGCGCGACCGATCTCGAACAGATGAAGACGACTTTCGGGGGGCGAGCGGTCTCCGAAGACGAACGTCAAACGGAGGTCACCGGCCTCTTCAACCGGATCGCGCCACGCTATGACCTGATGAATGATTTGATGAGCTTCGGCACCCACCGACTATGGAAACGCAAGGTTGTGTCGCGAGCCATCGCACAGTTGGGCGATGTTCCGGGCCCGGTCGTCGATCTCGCGGGCGGCACCGGCGATCTGGCGCTGGAGTTGCGGCGCTGGTTGCCGGACGACGAGATCATCGTTGCCGACGCCTCCAAGGGATGCTCGAGGTAGCCCGTGCTCGTGGCGGCGCCGCGCTCCGCTATGTCGAGACACCTGCTGAGACCTTGCCGTTTGGCGACGCAACGGTGGCGATGGTGACCCTCTCCTTCGGTCTGAGGAACATGACCGACCCTGCTCGCGCCCTGAGCGAAGTCGCCCGGGTGCTGTCACCGGGGGGACATCTGGTGCTGCTCGAGTTCTCCAAGCCGGCGGCTTGGTTTGCTCCGATCTACGGGCTTCACGCGCGCCACGTGATCCCGCGTATCGGCGCGGCGGTAGCGCGAGACCGCGGCGCCTACACCTACCTGGTGGAATCGATCGAGCGGTTTCCCGGGCGGGAAGACATTGCCCGCGAAATCGCGGCGGCCGGTCTGGATCTGGTCGAGGAGCGCGCCTTCGTCTTCGGTGTGGCGCGCATGCACATCGGGCAGAAGGCATGAGCGACGCCGTTTCAGACCCGCGGACCAGGCTCGCCGGCCTGCCTGCGCCCGCGCTCTGGCTGATCGCGGCGCGGCTCAAGACCGTGAGCCTCAGCCAGATGCCAGTGCTGGCCGCGGCGTGGCTCGCGGGCGATGGTGTTCGGCTCGACGTGGTGGCCCCGGCGATGATCGCCACGGCCGCGATACAGATCGGCACGAATCTCTGGAACGATGCCGCGGACGCAGCGCGTGGGGTCGACCGGCCGGACCGCCTCGGTCCGCCCCGAATGACGGCTCTGGGCCTGCTTGACGGGGCGTCGGTGCGCCGCGGCGCTCTTGCGAGCTTCGCACTTGCCGCGCTCGCGGGGCTCTGGCTGGTCGGGATAGGGGGCTGGCCGATCGTGGCCATCGGGCTCATGTCGCTGGCGCTCGGCTATTTCTACTCGATGGGACCGCGGCCGCTGTCCGGCCTGCCGTATGGTGAGCTGCTTGTCATCGGCTTCTTCGGCGTCGTTGCCGTCTCCGGGTCCGGCTGGCTGATGGGGGTCGATCCGTTTGCGGCCCGCACTCTTGCCACGGGGCTGATGATCGGCCTGCCGGCGGCGGCGGTGTTGATGCTCAACAACCACCGCGACCGGGTGCAGGACGCGCGGGCAGGGCGGCGGACGCTGGCGATCGTGATCGGGCCGACGGCGTCGCAGCTGGTCTATTTCGCGGCCCTTCTCGCGGCGTTCGGCTTCGGTGCGGCGCTGAATGCGACCGTATGGCTCGCAGTGCCGGGCGCTCTCGCGCTCTGGCTCGGTCACGCGATGTGGCATTGGCCGGTCTCGGTGCGGCTCAACCGGCTCCTGGGGCAGACGGCGGCCTACCAGGCGTTGCTGCTCCTGTTCGTGGCGCTCGCATGAAAACCGCCGCCTGTCGCGGTGACGCATTCCGTGTGGTGGGACATGGATCTGTAATCCGAGAGCGGGGGCCGATGTGAAGGTTTCTGGCCGCGGAAGGTGTCGCCGCGGACATATCTTGTGGCATGTGTCGAAGGCCATTTATCATTTGGCATGTCGAAACAACAGGACGATAAGCCCTCTCTTGCGCGATGTTCGCGCGCGGAAACCCGACTGGGCAGCAAGTTCACCGAACTGCGGGAGATCGCACGACCTACGCGGACTTGAACGACTAAAGTGATAGAGAACCGGGGAGCAGTCTCGCGATCGTGCGTATGCGTATCACGGGCCGGACGCGCGAACGGACCTCGCCGCAGGTCCATTTCCGGATCGCCGAAGATCAATTGCCCGCACCGGGGCCGCAAATGCTGCAACGACGAGGCGCCTACCTGCAATACGGTCGTCGCTTCAGGCGTCAGCCCCACGTGCGATCAGCAGGTCCGTGGGCGGGGTCCGCAGGAGCTCGGCCGTGAACGAGCCGAGACCGGTGAAGGACAGGCTTCGGGTGTTGGCGCCAACGGCGATCAGGTCGGGTGCAAAGCCCTTGATTTCCTGGTGGCAGCCAGATCCGACCCCGTCATGCACCAAGTCGACTTTGGGGAGCGTCGCGGCAAACCCTTCGGCCCAGGACGCGGCCTGAGCTGCTGTTTCGCGTTGCACCTCACGCGCGAAGTCCGACGATTGCCCTCCGGTCAGGCCTTCGAACGGCGCCATCCACAGATGGAAGAGGCGGAACGCCGCGTGGGGGGCAATGGAGAGTGCCGTTTTCACCGCGCGACTACAGGCAGATGAGAACGCGACCGGCGCCAGCACGCGGTCGTAGCTGCCGTGGACCGGATCTGTGACGAGGAGCACCGGGGTGAGAGAGCGTGCGACCACGCTTTCCACCGTCGTCTGCCGCAGCCCGTCGAGAAGGCCCCGGTCGCGGTGCCGGCCGGCGACCACGAGGTCGACCTCGGCGGAATTCACCAGATCGACGAGGCGGGTGATCGGATCGCCGATCTCGACCTGGATATCGTAGGGAACCTCTCCGGCCATGCTCTGTGCAGACGCCTCGAGATGGGCGCGGCATTTGGCGGCCAGATCCTGCGTCAGGCCCTCCGGAACGCTGTCATCCACGATCGACACCACCCGCACGCGCGCGCCCAACTCGCCCGCAAGGAGGAAGCCGCGTTGCAGGGCGCGATCCGAACGCGCCGAAAGATCCGTCGCAATCAGAATGGATTTGATCTGCATGAGTTGTGCCCCTTCCATTTTGGCGGCAAGTCCAGTCTTGCGTGCCGACGTAACTTACATTCCATTACCCATGGCGCGGACCTCTGGAGGATCTGCGGCACCTCGACGCACATTCGGTCGCGCCCGACCTGAGCGCGAAATCGTGCAAGCATTTCAACGCTGAAGCACGCTCAAGATACGTCCTGTTTTCACGGTTTCACTTGGGGGCGAAGAAGCGATTCTTCAATTCTTGAACGCCACCAAAACGGCACTACCTGTGGCGAGGAAACAATGTCGGGCCGTGGCCGCGAAGGACATCCGCGAGGGCCCGGAGGCAGGCGAAGCGATCATGTGCGGCTGGACCAGGGACGGTGCAAAAAACCCACGACGCCCATCGGTCTATTCGGGCCGCTGGTCTCGATCGTGGCGCCTTCATGGAAAGCGGTGGGCCATATGCGATACGCGCGTGTGACACGGTCGGGGACAATGGCGGTTTCATCGCGGGTTTCGCGCCAGATCTTGACCGCTGGCCGTCTCCGAACAGGCGTCTGACTTCCGACGGCCCGCCCGTTCGTCTGCATGCATCGCGCGGAACCGGGTCGCGCGCGACCTGGTCCCGAGCTTCAATCATGGCGCCATTGGCGCCGGAAAGAAAAGGAGCGAATGACCCACCCCGATACGGCCCCCCGGTATCACGCCCAACCTGCCCGCGACGCGCTCGACGCGCTCGACGCCACGACCGCCGGTCTCAGTGCCGAGACCGCCGCCTGCCGCCTGTCGGAGCACGGCCCCAACCGCCTGCCCGAACCGCCGAAGCGGAGCCCGGTGCTGCGGTTTCTCGCCCATTTCCACAACGTGCTGATCTATGTTCTGCTCGCTTCCGCCCTGGTCACCGCGGCGCTCCAGCACTGGATCGACACCGGCGTGATCCTCGCGGTGGTGATCGTAAACGCGGTGATCGGCTTCATTCAGGAGGGGCGGGCCGAACAGGCGATGGCGGCGATCCGGGGCATGCTCGCGCCGCACTCCGCCGTGCTGCGCGACGGCAAACGCGTCAGCGTCAACGCGGCCGAGCTCGTGCCGGGCGATATCGTGCTCGTCGAAGCGGGCGACCGGGTCCCGGCAGACCTGCGGCTCATCGAGGCGCGCG
>JAGRMP010000433.1 GCA_020441225.1 Maritimibacter sp.
GTTGTTGGGTCACACGCGCAGGGCACACTTTCAGGGTGAAAGGACTCACTGCCCGGCACGCGCATGGACGGCAGTCTATCGCCAAGCCAGCGACAGGGACAACTCTTTCGCCCTTCCCGCAGTACCTAACTGCGACGGCGCCAATATCACGGGAATCTCAAGGGCTTGCCGTCCCGTAGATGGGTTGCGCCGACTGTGCATTACGCGACGTCACCATCACGATTTGGCCGCTTTCTTTGACCCTTCGGTAAATCTTGCCAATCCCGACCCCGCGTGCGACTCTCGGCGGCAGGACAGCCGCGACCGGGGAGCTGCGCGCTGGGAACCACAGGGGAGGACAGATGCAGACCGATACCGCGACGCCAGGCGGGACCACGACCCAGCTTCCCCAGGCGGTCGAAACCCGCAATCCCGGCCTGCCGCTCGACATGGACTGGGTGATGTCGGCCCAGGCCAACCGCTCCGCGATCGAGCGCCGCGCCGCCACCATCGGTACAAGGCGTTCGGTCAAGAAGGCCTACCAGGCCGCCTGGCTTCTGAAGGCGATCAGCATGATCGACCTCACCACGCTGGCGGGCGACGACACGCCGGGCCGGGTGCGGCGGCTCTGCGCCAAGGCGGCCCAGCCCACGCGTGCCGATCTGCTCGACGCGCTGGGCATGCCCGGGCTCACCACCGGCGCGGTCTGCGTCTACCACGAGATGGTGCCCACGGCCGTCGAGGCGCTGGCGGGCACCGGCATCCCGGTCGCAGCGGTCTCGACCGGCTTTCCCGCGGGGCTTTCGCCCTACCGGCTGCGCATCGCCGAGATCGGCGAAAGCGTCGCCGCCGGGGCGAAGGAAATCGACATCGTCATCTCGCGCCGCCACGTGCTGACCGGCGACTGGCAGGCGCTCTACGACGAGGTCCGCGAGATGCGCGCCGAATGCGGCGAGGCGCATATGAAGACCATCCTCGCGACCGGCGAACTGGGCTCCCTGCGCAACGTCGCCCGCGCCTCCTACGTCTGCATGATGGCAGGGGCCGATTTCATCAAGACCTCGACCGGCAAGGAAAGCGTCAACGCCACCCTGCCCGTCTCGCTGGTGATGATGCGGGCGATCCGCGATTACCAGGAGCGCACCGGGATCAAGGTCGGCTACAAACCCGCGGGCGGCATCTCCAAGGCCAAGGATGCGCTGGTCTACCTGGCCCTGCTCAAGGAAGAGCTCGGCGACGCCTGGCTGAGCCCGCATCTCTTCCGCTTCGGCGCCTCGTCGCTGCTTCTCGACATCGAACGCCAGCTCGAACACCACGTGACCGGCCATTACTCGGCAGGGTACCGCCATGCGATGGGGTGAGGGCGCGGGCGAAATCTTCACAAGATTTCGGTCCGATTTCTTCAAAAGAAATCGGTCCCACCCCTCCCCCGAAGCCGCACGTACAGAAAAGGTGGCCCAATGAACATCAAGGACATCTTCGAAACCATGGGCTGGGGAACGGCACCGGAAAGCCCCGACGTCGCGCTCGACTGGATCGCGGCGCGCGGCGGCATCGCGGGCAATTTCACCGGCGGCAAGTGGGGTCCGCTCCGCGCCGACATCGACATTCTCAACCCGGCCACCGGCGAGCGGCTCGCGGGGCTGACCCGCTCCACCGCCGACGAGGTCAATGCCGCCGTCGCCGCCGCGCGCAAGGCGCA
>JAGRMP010000434.1:0-2271 GCA_020441225.1 Maritimibacter sp.
GAGCTACGCGCTCTACCCGCACATGTCGGTGCGCGACAACATCGCCTTTGCGCTGCGCACCGCGAAGATGCCGGAAGCCGCGATTACCGCCAAGATCGCCGAGGCGGCGCGGATCCTGCGGCTCGAACCCTATCTCGACCGCCGCCCCGCCGCGCTCTCGGGCGGACAGCGCCAGCGGGTGGCGATCGGCCGGGCGATCGTGCGCGAACCCAGGGCCTTTCTGTTCGACGAGCCGCTGTCGAACCTCGACGCCGCGCTCAGGGCCGAGACAAGGGTGGAGATCGCCGAGCTGCACCGGGCGCTGGGCGCGACGACGATCTACGTCACCCACGACCAGACCGAGGCGATGACGCTCGCCGACCGGATCGTGGTGCTGAAAGACGGGCGGGTGATGCAGACCGGGTCGCCGGAAGAGCTCTACGACCGGCCCGCCAATGTCTTCGTCGCCCAGTTCCTCGGCTCGCCGAAGATGAACATCATCCCCGCGGGGCTGTCGGCGGACGGGCTCAGCGTGCCGGGCCATGCCCCGGTTCCGCTCGTCACGTCGCTGCCGTCCCAGCCCTGCCAGCTCGGGATCCGTCCCGAAGCGCTTGGGCTCGCCGCGCCGGGCAAGGGGGCGTTCGCGGGCCGGGTCCTCTTGAACGAATACCACGGCGGCTCGCGCATACTCGTGGCCGACATCGGCGGCAGCGAGCCGGTCACCCTCCAGGTCCCGGCGGCGCAATCGCCCGCCATCAGTGAGAACATCGGGCTGCGCTTCGACGCGGCGGACGTTCACCTGTTCGATACCGCCGGCGACCGTCTCGGATTGGGCGATGGCGGCGAAGGCTGACGGGCGGCGCAGGCGGGCCGCCGGATAGCGCGTTGCGCCCGGCTCCACAAAACCTGTCAGAGCGGTAACACGGAAGCACCGGTAACGTTGGGGCGGGCTGCGGAGGATCGGGCGGCCAGGCCGCTACGGGTCGCGGGGCAACGGGCCTTGTGGATGGTTTAAATTCGCACGTAAAACCGTTGGAAAACAATATCAAACAGTGTGAAATTAACGTGACATATCAAGTTTTAGACACCCGTCCGCCGGCACCCGCAGCGCGGTCACACCGGCCGGCCCGCCGGTCGAGCCCGTTCGCTGCGGCGATGGTCCGGCGAACGATTTGTGCGGTCAGCGCCCCGGGGTGCCGGGTGCGTCGGGATCCGTCCGGGTTTCGATCAGGCTGCGGGCCGTTTCCCGGTCGAGCCCTTCCGCCTGGGCGCGGGCGAGTGCGGTGCCCGGATGCGGCTGCAATCGGGGCGGCGCGCCCGGGGGGCCGGCGGTGAGGTTGCAGGGCACCGGCTCCGGGGCTTCGAACCCCGGGAGCGCATTGGCGAGCCAGGCGAAGGCGCCGGCGAAAGCGTCGCCGCCCGCGCGCGCGGAGAGCCAGGCGGCCCAGGTCTCTTCGCTCACCGAGCCCCAGGTCTCGAACCCGAGCACGGTGCGCGCATCCTTGATCGGCAGGAGCAGATCCGCGCGCAGGAAGCGGTGCCCCCGGTAGGTGCAATAGAGCGCCGACAGGCTGTCCTCGTCGACCGTGAGGATCTTCTCGCCCCTGGGCAGCGCCCCGTGCGGCCAGGCGTCGGGCGCGGGGAACGGCAGGGCGTAGAGCCCGCCCCGGGCCATGAGGCGGTCGAAATCGGTGGGGTCGGTCTCTGTCTCGGGCCTCGGCCCGGTCATTCCGCCGCCTTGAGCTCGAACCCCTTGGCGATCATGTCCGCCGGTTCCACCGGGTATTCGCCGGAGAAACAGGCGTCGCAATAGGCGGGCCGGGCCGGGTCGCGCCCCGCCGTTTCGCCGACCGCGCGGTAGAGCCCGTCGAGCGAGATGAAGCGCAGGCTATCCACGCCCAGGTGCTCGCGCATCTCGTCCTCGCTCATGGTCGCGGCGAGCAGCTTGGAGCGTTCCGGCGTGTCGACGCCGTAGAAGCAGGGCCAGGCGGTGGGCGGGCTCGCGATGCGGAAATGGACCTCGGCCGCGCCGGCGTCGAGGATCATGTCCTTGATCTTGCGCGAGGTGGTGCCGCGCACCACGCTGTCGTCGACCAGGATCACCCGCTTGCCCTCGATCAGCGCGCGGTTGACGTTGAGCTTGAGCCGCACGCCCATGTTGCGGATCTGGTCGGTGGGCTCGATGAAGGTCCGGCCCATGTACTGGTTGCGGATGATCCCCATCGCATAGGGGATGCCGCTTTCCTGGCTGTAGCCGATAGCGGCCGGCGTGCCGCTGTCGGGCACCGGGCA
>JAGRMP010000434.1:2279-6147 GCA_020441225.1 Maritimibacter sp.
AGACCAGATCGGCCTCGACCGGGGCTTCGCGGGCAAGCTCGACGCCGATCTGGGCCCGGGTTTCGTAGACCGAGCGGCCGCCGATGATCGAATCGGGCCGCGAGAAATAGACATGTTCGAAGATGCAGAAGCGCGGCGATTTGGGCCGGAAGGGGCGGCGGCTTTCCACGCCCTTCCCGGTGATGACCACCATCTCGCCCGGCTCGATCTCGCGGACGAACTTGGCGCCGATGATGTCGAGCGCGCAGGTCTCCGACGACAGTACCCAGCCGTCGCCGAACTGGCCCAGCACCAGCGGGCGCACGCCGAGCGGGTCGCGCACGCCGATGAGTTTGGTCCGGGTCATCGCCACGACCGAAAACGCCCCCTCGACCCGGCGCAGCGCGTCTTCCATCCGGTCCGGGATGTCCTTGGCCATCGACCGCGCCATCAGGTGGATGATGCATTCGGTGTCGGACGAGGACTGAAAGATCGAGCCCCGGTCGATCAACTCGCGGCGCAGCTCCTCGGCATTGGTCAGATTGCCGTTATGCGCCACCGCCGCGCCGCCCATCGAGAACTCGCCGAAGAACGGCTGCACGTCGCGGATCGCCGCGCCCTTGGACCCGGCGGTGGAATAGCGCACATGGCCGATGGCGAGCGGTCCGGGCAGGGTGTCCATCAGGCTCTGCTTGGTGAAATTGTCGCGCACGTAGCCGAAGCGGCGGGCGCTGTTGAAGCCGGTCACCGGGTCGTGGCTGACGATCCCGCCCGCTTCCTGGCCCCGGTGCTGCAGCGCATGCAGGCCGAGGGCCACGAAATTGGCCGCCTGCTCGAGCCCGATCACACCGAAGACACCGCATTCTTCCTTGAGCTTGTCGTCATCGAAAGGGTGAGCGGGGGGCATCGAGGCGCAGGCGGTCATGGCAGTTTCCCGAATCCTGTTGGCGCGTTAGGCCCACCTCATAAGGAACCGGGGCGGCGGTGTCACGGGGCAACGGGGAAGGTGTGACACTTTGATGACGGGTTGTGGCGGGCCGGGACCGCCGGCCCGACCCGCGCGCGCGTCGCTTCGGGAGGGGTCAGCGCTCGGGCGACCGGGTCGGGTGGAAGAACCGCCGACCGGCCTCGATCCGGTCGTGCGCCGCGTCGCTGCGCATCCGGTGCGCGCGGCGGACGTAGAAGTCGAGGTCGATCGCGCCATTGTCGAGGCGGCGGGGCGGGGGCGTGCGGTTTTCCATCTGCGGGGCCTTTCGGGGGTCTGTTCCAATGCCTTCAGAATGGAATATCCAGACGGATTGCGCTTTGAGAGCGCCTTGCGACGGTCTTGTGATTTCCTTGGGATTTCGCCCGGCAGACCTGGTCAGGGCGCAGATCAGGTTGGGAATCCAGTCATTTTTCGAGTAACATCGGGCATGGAATACCGCTTCGCCGATTGCGTTCTCGACACGTCCAAGCACCGGCTCACCCGCGCCGGCGCGCCCGTGGATGTGGAACCGCAAGTCTTCGCGCTTCTGCGCCTGCTGGCCGAGAAACAGGGCGACCTGGTGAGCCGCGATGACCTGGTCGAACAGGTCTGGGGCGGCCGCTTCGTCTCGGAATCGACGATCAGCGCCCGGATCAGCGCCGCCCGCGCAGCGGTGGGCGACACCGGGCGGGCGCAGGCGATCATCCACACGGTGGTGTCGCACGGGGTGCAGCTGGTGGTCCCGGTCGAACGGGTGGAAACCGCTCTCGCGGTCGCCGGGGCAGCGGTCAACGGGGCGGTTTCCACGCTCGATGCGCCCGCGCCGGTGCGCCCCGGCGTGCGCTTCGCCACCGCGCCGGACGGGACCGGGCTCGCCTGGGCCGCCTCCGGCGAAGGGCCGGTGCTGATGCGCGGCGGCCATTGGCTTACCCATCTCGAGCTCGACTGGGACAACCCGGTCTGGCAGCCGCTGCTCGCCCGTCTCGGCAAGGGACGGCGGCTGATCCGCTACGATCTGCGCGGCACCGGCGTGTCGCAGCGGGACTGCGGGCCGCAGACCCTCGACACGCTGGTCGACGACATGCTGACGGTCGCCGACGCGGCGGGGGCGGAGCAACTCGACATCTACGCGCCGTCGCAGAATGTGCCGGTCGCCATCGCCTTTGCCGCCCGTCACCCCGAACGGGTGCGGCGGATGGTGCTGATCGGCGGCTTTCTCCAGGGGGCGGCGATCCGCGGCGTCGAGGACAAGGAAATGTCGGACGCCTTCGTCGCGCTGGTGCGCGGTGGCTGGGGGCCGCACGGCGCCGCCCATATGCGGTCGCTGTCGGCCTTCTTCATGCCCGACGCCACCGAGGCACAGATCCAGGCTTTCGTGACCATGCTGCACGGCTCGATCTCGCCGCAGCAGGCGGTGGCGCACCGGCAGGCGATCTCGCGGCTGGATGCGCGGGCGGAAGCGCCCCGGGTGACCGCGCCGACGCTGGTCATCCATGCGACCGGCGACACGGTCCAGCCGTTTACCCAGGGACAGGTGCTGGCGCGCGCGATCCCGGATGCGGAATTCCTGGCGCTCGAAAGCGCCAACCACATCCCGCTGCCGCAGGACCCGGCCTGGACGCGGATGATGGACGCGGTCGACCGCTTCCTGGCGGAAGGCTGAGGCTTACTGCGCGGCAGGGGTATCGGTGTCGGTGGCCGGAGCTTCGGTCGCCGGCGCGGCGGCGGGCACGCCGCAGGACGAGACCAGCGCCTCGTAGCGCTCCACGATCCATTCCGGCGCGTTGTCGGGCAGGATCTCGTCGATCTTCTCGGACGAGCGCGCAAAGATCTTGACGGTGCGCGACTCGTCGACCATCGGCACCGCTTCCGAAACCACGACGCGGTCGTAGATCACCAGCGCGATGGCCACGAGCAGGAGCCCGCGCAGAACGCCGAAGACGAAGCCGAGCGCCTGGTCGAGCCCGCCGATGGCCGAGCGCTGCACGGCCGAGGAGAACAGCGGTGTGAAGATCGAGACGACGACCAGCGCCAGCGCCAGCACCCCGGCGAAGGCGGCGATCACGCTGAGCTCGCAACTGTCGGCAATGAAATCCTTGAGGACCGGAATTTCCTTGATCAGCGGCACCGCGCGGGGGGCGAAGAGATAGGCGACGACAGCCGCCGCGATCCAGCCCAGGATCGACATGGCCTCGCGCATGAAACCCCGCGAATAGGCGAGGATCGCCGAGATCAGGATGACTACCGCGACAACGCCGTCGACAATCGTAAATCCGTCCATTCCGTTTCCCTTTCCTGGCCTGTTCCTGCCCCGGCGGGCACCGTCTCTCCTGCGTGCCGCCCAATCGCCTGCAGGACCCGGATCCCGTCTCGTCAGCCCGCGCCGAAAACCTCGCCGACGAAGGCCGCCAGATCGGTCATCATGTCGAGCTTGATGCCGACGCTGGTCCCGGGTTTCGTTTTACCCGGCGCAATGGCCGAGGTGAAACCAAGTTTTGCCGCTTCTTTCAACCTGTTTTCCGCTTGCGTCACCGGCCGGAGCGCGCCGGAGAGGGAAATCTCGCCGAAAATCACCGTTTCCTTGGGGACAGAGACGTCTTCGCGCGCCGAGAGCAGCGCCGCGGCGACCGCGAGATCGGCGGCGGGTTCGCTCACCCTGAGGCCGCCCGCGACGTTGAGATAGACGTCGAGCCCGGCAAAGGGGATGCCGGCGCGCGCTTCGAGCACGGCGAGAATCATCGCCAGCCGCCCCGCGTCCCAGCCCAGCACCGAGCGGCGCGGCTGCGAGAGCGTGGAGGGCGCGACCAGCGCCTGGAACTCCACGAGCACCGGCCGTGTGCCCTCGATGCCCGCGAAAACGGCGGAGCCCACCGCCGGCTCGTCGCGGTCGGAGAGGAACAGCGCCGAGGGGTTGGCGACCTC
>JAGRMP010000435.1 GCA_020441225.1 Maritimibacter sp.
CGCCGCCGAGCCAGCCCTTTTCGATCACGGCCACATTGGTGATGCCGTGGTTCTTGCCGAGGTAATAGGCGGTTGCCAGCCCATGGCCGCCGGCGCCGACGACGATGGCGTCGTAACGCGGTTTCGGCACCGGGCTGCGCCAGGCACGTCCCCAGCCCGCATGATACCGCAGGCCCTCGCGGGCAATGGCAAAGACCGAGTAGCGTCTCATGGGCAAATCTCCGGCGCGCAGCACATGGTCCGAACTTAACGGCTTCGCACGCGAAGCCAATGCGTCCCGCGGCGATTGGCGCGGGTTTTGCGACATCCGGGCGGCCCGGGCGCGGCCTGTCGGACCGGTTCGGGCGGCACCGGCAGCACCTACGGCGCAGGCAGGGGCGCTGCAACATATCCCCGGCGCGTCAACGATTTGGCAAGTTTTTTCCCGTATCCAGAGGCTGGCCCCAAATTCGGGCCGCTGCTTGTAAGCCACGTCTTCAACGTGGGCGCCCCGCCACTCCCCCTGGCGGGGCGCTTTGCGTTGTGCCAGGCCGCACATCCGCGCGCGCTCCCGGATCGGTCGCTCTGAAGACGGGCGCGCTGTGGCGCCCGGCACAATGCGGCGCAGCGCAAGCGCCCGGGTCCAGGTTTCGCAACGATGTCGTCCTGATGCGGCTCAGGCGTCTGGGCTGTTTCGCGCAAACATCACGCCGGGGTTCATGATGCCCTGGGGGTCGAGCGCCGCCTTGATTGCGTGCATCGCCGCCAGCTTCGCCGGGTCGCCGTAGCGGGCGAGATCGGCCACCTTGAGCCGGCCCACGCCGTGTTCTGCCGAGAACGAGCCGTCGAATTCGGCGACCAGATCGTAGACCGCCGTCGCGAGCCGGGCCCGGATATCGCCGGGGTAATCGGCCTTGGTGCGGCCTTCGAGCGGAAAGACGTTGAAATGCAGGTTGCCGTCTCCGAGATGGCCGAAGGCGTTGATCCGAAAGTCGCCCAACCGCGCGAGGACCGCATCGGCGCGGCGCAGGAAGTCGGGGATGACCGAGAGCGGCAGCGAAATGTCGTGCGAGGACAGCCCGCCGATCCGTTTGTTGGCCTCGGGGATCTGTTCGCGCAGCTGCCAGAGGGCCGCACGCTGCGCCTCGGAGCCGGCGACGACCCCGCCGGTCACCAGCCCCTCGGCTTCAGCGGCCTCGTAGAGTGCCGCGAGCTCGGCGGTCGGATCGGTGCCCGGCCCGAGACCGAGGTCGATCAGCACCGCCCAGCCCGGCACCGGGTCGAGCGGCACGCGGGCCGGGCAGCCGGTCTCGGCGAGGAACCGCATCCCCTGCCCCGAGATCAGTTCGAAAGCGTTGAGCCCCGGACCGATCCGCGCCTGGGCGCGAGCGAGTAACGCCAGCGCCGCCGCTGGATCGGGCACCACCATCAGCGCCGCGCCGGTCGTGGCCGGGCGCGGGAAGAGCCGCAGCGTGGCGGCGGTGATGATTCCGAGCGTGCCTTCGGCACCGATCAGAAGCCCGCGCAGATCGTAGCCGGTGTTGTCCTTGCGCAGCCGTTTGAGCCCGTGCCAGACCGACCCGTCCGGCAGCACCGCCTCAAGCCCGAGACAAAGCTCGCGGGCATTGCCGTAGCGCAGGACATTGACGCCACCGGCGTTGGTCGAGAGCGTCCCGCCGATCCGGCAGGAGCCCTCGGAGGCAAGCGAGAGCGGAAACAGCCGGTCGGCGGCC
Source organism: Maritimibacter sp. (assembly GCA_020441225.1). The sequence continues at coordinate 1,713 of JAGRMP010000435.1, forward strand.
TCCGCGGCCGCCTGCACTTCGGCAAGCACTGCCCCTGCCTCGGCGACGAGGGTGTTTTCCTCGGCCCAGACCCCGCGGATGCCGGTCATCCGCTCGAGCGACAGGATCATCGGCGCCGGGCCGTCCGGCATGACCTGGCCGCCGACCAGGCCGGTGCCGCCGCCATAGGGCACGATCCCCACCCGCGCTTCGGCGGCGAGGCGGACCAGCGCGGCAACCTCGGCGGTGTCGCGCGGCGCGACCAGCAGCCCGCCCTGCCCCTTGAAGAAGCCGCGGCGCTCTTCGAGGTAGCGCGGCTCGAGCGGCCGCCGCACGCCTGTGGGCAGGCGGGCGGCGAAGGCGTCGTCGGCGGGGTTGAGGGACGGTCGGGTCATGGCGCGAGCATGCACCGATTTTCCGTCCCGGCAAGAGGCGGCGGGTCCGGGGCCGTTTCAGGTATGTGGCGATAATAAGGCGGGCGGCGGTTCCTTGTGATATTTCAATGCGTTGCGCGTGAGGACGGAATCCAGAAATCCGGATTTCTGGATTCCATGCCGTGCACCAAGAGGCAGCTTCGCGCAGGCCACCTGCCGCGCGGCGCCGTCCATCGCGGTGCGTCGCCGCCCCGGCTGCGGCCGGTCCTCGCGGGCCGCGCGACCCGGCCGACGCCGTCAGTCGAGCCGCCCTGGTTCCAGAACCATCACCTGCGGCCGCGCCGGCAGCCGGTCCAGCGACAGCGTGATCTCGCCCAGCCCAGGTTCAACCACGTCGAACTCGCCGCGCATTCCGCTCAGGAAACGGTCGAGAGTGGCGCGCCCGAACCAGTGCATCGGGACCACCACCCGCGCCTTCAGCCGCTGCAGGACCTCGATCATCGTGGCGGTGTCGAGCGTGATCCCGCCATCGACTGCAGCCATCACCACGTCGAGTCGGCCAATGGCGGCAAACTGGGCATCGTCGGGCATGTGGTGAAGGTGTCCGAGATGGCCGATACAGAGCCCGGCCGCCTCGAAGATAAAGACGGAATTGCCGTTCGCGCGCACGCCCTCGAAGCCGCCGCGGACATCGGTCGGCACGTTGCGCACCCGCATCATCCCGAGGTCGAGATCGTGGTCAGCGGGTTCGCCGCCGTGGGCCCAGCCTTCGAGCACATGCGGGATCTCGGGATCGGGCACATAGGTGAAATGGGTGCTGTGGGCGTTGTTCATCGTCACCACGTCCGGCACCAGATCGGCCCCGCCCAACGCGCCGGTGAAATCGGTGACCGCGGCGAGCCCGCCCGCCTGGATCAGGAAGCTCGCATGGTCGATATAGCTGATCCGCACCTCGTCGTCGGGCAGTGGATCGGCGTAGCTCGCAAGCTGCACATAGGTGGCGCCGTCGATGTCGCCGGCGAAGGCGAGGCAATGCGAAAGGATCCGCTCCTGAGCTGCGGCGGGGGCAATCGGGGCGGCCAGGGCATAGGCCAGCACAACGAGGGCTGCGAGGAAGCGTGTCACGAAGCGGGTCATCGACGGTCTCCCGGGTGGCTACCGGGTCAGCCTAGCATGGCCTGCACGCAGCTCCCGTCACGCCCGCGTGAGGCGGCGCGACTGCCGACGCGCAGACAATACCGCCCTTTCGGTCATTCTCCCGCCTGTTCACGCCGGGGCCGCGTGCAACGGCCTTTGCAAGGCCGTACGAAAGGCGCTTCGCAAGCGCCTTTCCCCCTGGCAGCGGCGCGCGGAGGTCATGCCCCCGCGCGCCCTTTCATATCAGGCGAAGGACCAGCGCTCCATCCAGCGCTCGCCGTCCATGTCCCAGTTCGACGCGAGCTGCTCGCCGTTGGTCGAGATCGTGTCGCTGGCCACGAAGGTCCAGTTGGCGAACATCGGGATGATCGCGCCGCCGTCCTGGTTCAGAATGACCTGCATCTCATAATACATCTCCCGACGCTTGTCCTCGTCGAGCTCGGCGCGCGCCGCGACCAGCAGTTCGTTGAACCGCGCGTTCTCCCAGAATGTGTCGTTCCAGGCCGCGCCCGAGGAGTAGGCCGTGGTGAACATCGCGTCTTCCACCGGACGCCCCGACCAGTAGACCGCGGAGAACGGCTTTTTCATCCAGACATCCGACCAGTAGCCGTCGTTCGGCTCACGGACGACGTTGACGTCGATACCGGCGCCCTTGGCCGAGGCCTGGTAGAGCACCGCGGCATCCACCGCGCCGGCATAGGCGGCATCGGCGGCCGAAAGGCTCACGCTCAGGCTGTCGAGCCCGGCTTCCTTGAGGTAGAATCGCGCCTTGTCCGGATCGTATTCGGTCTGCGGCATGTCGTGGTTGAAGAACCGTTGGCCGCGCCCGATCGGAACGTCATTGCCGATCGAGCCGTAGCCGAACAGGATCTTGTCGACCAGCTCCTGCCGGTTGATCGCGTATTTGAGCGCCCGGCGCACGTTCGCATCGGTGAACGGATCGACGGTGCAATTCATCGCGAAGGTGTAATGCAGGTTGCCGGCGACCGAGTAGATCGACAGGTTCGGCGACCGCTCGAGCAGGCTGATGGTCTTGAGGTCGGGCCGGTCGATCGCATGGACGTCGCCCGAGACCAGCGCCGTGGTGCGGGCATTGACATCGACCACCGCCAGCATCTCGACGCTGTCGAAAAAGCCGCGATCGGAGTTCCAGTCGTTCTCGTTCCGCTCGAATCGCGCCGAGATGCCCGGTTTCCACTCGATGAGCTTGTAGGGCCCGCAGCCGTTTCCGGAGACCCAGTCGACCCCGCGGTCGTCGCCCGGCGGCAGGATCGGCAGGTGGTAGTCGGTGAAGGTGGCCGGGAAGTCGGCATTGCCGGCCTCCAGGGTAAAGACCACGGTGTCGCCGTCGATCGAGATATCGGTGATCGCCTCGAGCAGCGGCTTGGCGGCCGAGGTCGATTCCTCGCCGAGGTGGAAGTTGATCGCGGTCACCACGATTTCCGGCGTTACGGTCTGCCCGTCGTGGAAGGCCACGCCGGAACGGATCTTGAACCGCCAGACCTTCGCGTCCGGCGAGGCTTCCCAGCTCTCGGCGACGTTCGGCGCGATCGACCCGTCGCGCGCAAAATCGGTGAGAAACCCGTGGATCCCGTAGTTGGTCGCCACCTGGAAGCCGTTTTCCGAGGTCGCCGGGTTCATCGTGTCCGACGTCGATCCGTGCGCCTTCGCAACGCGGATATGGCCGCCGCGGGCCTGGGCCCGGGCCGGTTTGAGACCGAGGCCGGTTGCGGCGAGGCCGGTCAGCGCGGCACCCGAGACGAGGACCGAGCGGCGATTGGGTAGGAAACGGGCGGACCCGGGATGTGACATGAATTGGTGCTCCCTGTTGGTACTTGCTGTTTGTTCTTGGCGCGTTCCGGGTCCGGCCTCCGACCGAGACGGTCCGGAAAGACGGCCCGGAAAGACGGTCCGGAAACGACATTGTGGCGCGATGCTAGACCATGACGCCGGACATGGGAACCGGCTATGCGCGGCGCGGCGCGGTTCACGGCGGTCGGCCGGCGCCCGGGCAGTCCGGATTTCCGGCGTGATCCCTGCCTGATCCCGGCGTGGTTCCCGTGTGATTTCGGCGCGATCCGGTCGCGGCCTGCAGGTTTCTGTCCGCACCGCGACGGCGTGAAGCGCCCCCCGGACTGGGCGGCCCGGCGCGACCCGCGCAAGCGGCCTCAGGACCGACGCGCCTGAGAAAGACGGGGTCACGGGACCCTGTCGCCGTTGCCCGCGCGCCCCTCCCGAGCCGGCGCCAACGGCCCGCGCGCCCACGGCAGAACGGCCCGCGCGCCCACGGCAGAATGCCTAAAAGCGACATTTTCGGGGTCCGATTTCGCCCCCAAAAAACCCTGAAGTATGGGGTGGAAGGCACCTGCGTTTCGTGATTTGGTTGAAACATGTCGTTTTTAGGCCTCTGTTTCCGCAACCTGCGGCTCAGGCTGACAGAAGGCCGCGCTGGCAAGACGCGGCCAAATCAACAGGGAGATACCATGACCAAAAGAGATCAGGACCTGATCAACCGGATCGCGAAAGGGGCCCGGACCGGGCGGATTTCGCGCCGCGATTTCATGAGCTACTCGACCGCTGCCGGCCTCACCGCCGCCGGTGCGACCGGCCTGTGGACCACCAGCGCACGGGCGCAGGCCCAGCGTGGCGGCACCTTCCGCTGGGGCATCCATGACGGCAACACATCCGATACCCACGATCCGGGCACCTATGTCTCGCGGGTACAGATCTTCACCGCCCATACCCACCGCTCCTACCTGACCCAGATCAACGGCGACGGCTCGCTCGGCGGCGATCTCGCGGTGAGCTGGGAAGGCGCAGAAGCGGCCTCGCAATGGACCTTCGAGATCAACCCGAACGCCTCGTTCCATTTTGCCGGTCGCCCGGTCGTGGCGGCGGATGTGATCGCGTCGCTGAACCACCATCGCGGCGAGGCAACGACCTCGGCCGCGAAATCGCTGCTCACCGATGTGGTCGAGATCACCGCCGACGGCGACCACACCGTGGTGGTCAAGCTGTCGGGCGGCAACGCCGACTTCCCCTGGCTGATGACCGATTACCACCTGGCGATCTGCCCGGCCAACGAGGACGGCACGATCGACTGGCAGTCGGGCGACGGCTCCGGCCCCTACAAGCTCGACGGCGGCGAATTCGGTGTCCAGTTCGACTTCAGCCGCCACGACGGCTGGCACGGCGAAGGCGCCTGGTTCGACAAGGTCACGATGATCACGCTCAACGACCCCAACGCGCGCCAGACCGCGCTCATCACCGGCGATGTCGATGCCGTCACCAACGTCGACGTCAAGACCATGGCGCTCCTGCAGCGCGACCCCAACATCCAGGTGTTCAACGTTCCCTCGGCGGGCGCGATCACCATGCCGATGTTCTGCGACACCGCGCCGTTCGACAATCCCGACGTGCGCAACGCGCTGAAGCTCGCGATCAACCGCGACGAGATCATCGAAAAGATCATGTTCGGGGCCGCCACCAAGGGCAACGATTTCCACCATTCGCCGGCCCAGCCCTATTGGCCGACCGACATCCCGCAGCGCGAGTACGATCCCGACGAAGCCAAGGCGCTGCTCAAGAAGGCGGGCGCCGAAGGGCTGACCGTCAGCCTGTCGACCGCCGACAGCGTGTTCTCGGGCGCGGTCGACATGGCCGTGCTCTATGCCGAACACGCCAAGGCGGCGGGGATCAACGTCAACGTGGTGCGCGAGCCCAACGACGGCTACTATTCCGATGTCTGGCTGGTGAAACCCTTCACGCTCGTGTCCTGGGGCGCCCGCCCGACGCCGGACGTGATGTACACCCTCGCCTACAAGGAAGACGCGGCCTGGAACGAGAGCCACTGGAAGAATCCGCGGTTCAACGAGCTGCTGCTGCAGGCCAAGGGCGAGCTCGACGACACGCTGCGCGCCGAGCAATACCACGAGATGGCGATGCTGATGCGCGACGACGGCGGCACGATCATCCCGTTCTTCAACAACTTCGTCTACGGCGCCCGCGCCAATGTCGGCACGCCGGAGAATCTCGCGGCGAGCTGGGAATGCGACGGCGCCCGTGCAGCAAGCCGCTGGTGGTTCAGCGCGTGACCGGTTAGCGTTACCAGGCCCGGCGGGTGAACTCGCCGGGCCGCCTCTGTCGCGGCCGGGGAACACCGGCGCTCCTTGCGACAGCAATAAACGGTCAGAAAGGCCGACAATGCGGCCGCAACGGCCCAATACGGACGGGGAACAAAAATGGCCAAAGTGCTTTCGCTTGTGCTCAAGCGATTGGGATTGGGGGCTCTTACCCTCCTGGTGGTGTCGATCGTGATCTTCTTTGCGGTCGAAGCGCTGCCCGGCGACACCGCCGAAGCGGTGCTCGGCCAGGCGGCGACGCCCGAGACCGTGGCGCAGCTGCGCGAGGAGATGGGGCTCGACCGCCCCGCCGTGGTACGCTACGCGGAATGGCTGTTCGGCGCGCTGCGCGGCGATTTCGGCGTCTCGGTGATCTCCAAGGAACCGGTCGTCAACGTGATCGGCGAACGGTTCATCAACACGCTGTTCCTCGCCGCCTACGCCGCGGTCATCGCGGTGCCGATATCGATCACCCTCGGCGTGGTGGTGGCGCTGTTGCGAAATACCGTCTTCGACAGGGTCGCCAACGTGCTCACCCTGACCTCGATCTCGTCACCGGAGTTCTTCCTCGGCTACATCCTGATCCTGTTCCTGGCGGTGCAAAACCCCTGGTTCCCGGCACTTGCAAGCCTGTCGGATGGCATGAGCATCTTCGACCTGCTGCACCGAACCTTCCTGCCCGCGCTTACCCTCGTTCTGGTCGTCACCGCGCACATGATGCGCATGACCCGCGCGGCGATCATCAACCTGCTCGCCTCGCCCTATATCGAGATGGCCCGGCTCAAGGGCGTGCCGCCCTGGAAAGTGATCGTGAAACATGCCCTGCCGAACGCCTGGGCACCGATCATCAACGTGGTCGCGCTCAACCTCGCCTATCTCATCACCGGGGTGGTGCTGGTCGAAGTGGTCTTCGTCTATCCCGGTATCGGCCAGGCGCTGGTCGATGCGGTGGCAAAGCGCGACTTCCCCGTGGTCCAGGCGGCCTCGCTGATCTTCGCAGCCACCTTCATCTTGCTGAACCTCGCGGCCGACGTCGGCGCAATCCTGACCAACCCGCGCCTGCGGCATCCGAAGTGAGGGGCTGAACCATGAGTTACTTCGTCATCTTCTACTACTCCGCCCTGATCGCCGCCTCGACGGTGCTCGCCTATCTCAAATGGCATCAGTGGTTCAAATTCCTGTTCACCCTGACGCTCGTCTCCTTCGTGGTCGGGATCGTCGGCGGCGAGGGCGCGCTGCGCAATATCGCCACCTTCTTCGCGATCCTGGCGCTGGCGGCCGGGATCTCCTACACCTTCCGCGAGTTCCTGGTGCTGATCGCCAGCGAAAACCTCGCCAAGGAACTGCGTACCGCGCCACTCACCGCCGCCTTCGGCATGTTCGTGATCTTCACCATCGCGATCATGGCGATCTTCGCCCCGGTGATTGCGCCGCATGGCGAGGCCGAGGTGATCTCGGGCGCCTTCGCGCCACCGGACGAAAACATGCTGCTCGGCGCCGACCAGCTCGGACGCGACATCTTCAGCCGGATCATCTACGGCGCGCGCAACACCGTGAGCCTCGCCCTCATGGGCACGATCCTCGCCTTCGTGATGGGGGCGCTCGCGGGGCTTCTCGCGGCCACGGGCGGAAAGGTCGGCGACCAGGTGCTCGGTCGGATTGCGGATGTGATCATGTCGATCCCGTCGCTGATCTTCTCGCTGCTCATCATCTCGATCTTCTCGACGATGATCGGGCGGGTCGACGATTTCGGCTTCTACCGGATGTTCCCGCAGGGCATCCGGCCGATGCTCCTCAGCATGACCTTCCTCATGGTGGTCGGCACGCTGGTCGCGCTGATGATGGTCACCGCGATCGCCCGGGACGCCGCCAAATGGGCGGTCGGCTTCGTCATCGCGCTCGGCGTGGCGCTGGTCATCTCGGCGGGCATCGCACAGATCTTCAACCCCTCCGAGGTGGTGCTGATCGTGGTGGTCGCGATCATCTACGCGCCGCGCGTCTTCCGCCTAACCCGGGCGGTCGCCGGCAACGTCGTGGTCATGGATTACATCGAGGCGGCAAAGCTGCGCGGCGAGGGCAACTGGTACCTCATCCGCCGCGAGATCCTGCCGAACTCGACGGCACCGCTGATCGCCGAATTCGGGCTCGAATTCTGCTTCGTCTTCCTGCTCATCGCGGGGCTCTCCTTCCTCGGCCTCGGCATCCAGCCACCGACCGCGGACTGGGGCTCGATGGTGCGCGAGAACGCGACGCTGATCTCGTTCGGCGACATCACGCCCCTGATCCCCGCCGCCGCGATCGCGCTTCTGACCGTGGCGGTCAACTTCGTCGTCGACTGGATGCTGTTCCGGTCCTCCGGCCTCAAAGAACGGTAAGGGACTTCCGACATGGGAAAGAAATTCTCCGACAAGGACATCCTGCTCGCCGTCAAGGGGCTCGAAATCCAGGGCTACACGGACGAGCATTGGATCGACATCATCAAGGGGGTCGATCTCACCCTGCACCGGGGCGAAGTGCTCGGGCTGATCGGTGAGTCCGGCGCCGGCAAGTCCACCATCGGTGCCGCCGCCATGGGGTATGCCCGGGACGGCACCCGGATCTCGGGCGGCTCGATCCTGTTCGACGGGATCGAGCTGACCACCGCCACCAAGACCGAAAAGCGCGCGCTCAGGGGCTCGCGCATCGCCTATGTGGCGCAATCGGCGGCGGCGAGTTTCAACCCGGCGCACAAGATCATCGACCAGCATACCGAGGCGCCGGTGCAATACCGGCTGCGCAAACGCCTCGAGGCGCAGGAAGACGCAATGGAGCTCTACGAGCGGCTGCGGCTCCCCAACCCGCAGGAGATCGGTTTCCGCTACCCGCACCAGGTGTCCGGCGGCCAGCTCCAGCGGGCAATGACGGCGATGGCGATGTCCTGCCGGCCCGACCTCATCATCTTCGACGAGCCAACCACCGCGCTCGACGTGACCACTCAGATCGAGGTGCTGGCGGCGATCCGCGACATCGTCGACCAGTTCGACACCGCGGCGATCTACATCACCCACGACCTCGCGGTCGTGGCGCAGATGGCGGACACGATCAAGGTGCTGCTGCGCGGCGAGGAGGTCGAACAGGCCGCCACGGCCGAGATGCTGGAAAACCCGCAGGAGGATTACACCAAGTCGCTCTGGGCGGTGCGCAGCTTCCAGGTCGAGCAGCGGTCGCGCCCGACGGACGGCACCAAGCCGGTCATCTCGGTGCAGGGAATCGATGCCTCCTATAGCAGCGGGGCCAAGGTGCTCGACGACGTCTCCTTCGACATCTACCCCGGCATGACCGTGGCGGTGGTGGGCGAGTCCGGGTCGGGCAAGTCGACCACCGCGCGCTGCATCACCGGGCTCCTGCCGCCTTCCAAAGGCGAGATCCTCTACAACGGCGAGGTTCTGCCGCCCAAATATTCCGACCGCACCCGCGACCAGCTCCGCCAGGCGCAGATGATCTACCAGATGGCCGATACGGCGCTGAACCCCAAGGTGCGGATCAGCGAAATCATCGGTCGGCCGGCGCAGTTCTATTCCGGTCTCAAGGGCACCGCGCTCAAGCAGCGGGTGGACGAGCTTCTGGATCTCATCGAGCTGGAACCGTCGAAATACTACAACCGCTTCCCGCCGGAGCTGTCGGGCGGGCAGAAGCAGCGGATCGGCATCGCCCGGGCACTGGCGGCCGAGCCCGATTTCATCATCTGCGACGAGGTGACGTCGGCGCTCGACCAACTCGTGGCGGAAGGCATCCTGAGGCTGCTCGACCGGCTGCAGAAGGAGCTGGGCCTGGCCTACATGTTCATCACCCACGACCTTGCCACCGTGCGCTCGATCGCCGACGAGGTGGTGGTGATGCAGCACGGCAAGGTGGTGGAACAGGGGCCCAAGGACGTCATGTTCACACCGCCGCACCACCCCTACACCGATCTGCTGCTCAGCTCGGTGCCGGAGATGGACCCGAACTGGCTCACCACCGTGCTCGAAGAACGCGGCGTCGACAATATCGGCGAAAGCGCGGACGTGTAGCGCCGCCGCCCTGCCCCGGTGCACAGCCCTGCCCCGGTGCCGCCTGGCGCCGGGGCTTTTCTTTGCCGCTGCGGCCCGGACGCATCCGGGACGGACCGCGCGCGGTTTTTATTTTGATTGCTGAAATAATATTCGCTACGCTGGCGAAACCCACCGCCAGGAGGAGCCCGCGATGGACGCCTACATTCCCGCCCCGGACCATCTGGTCGAGACCGAGGCCGCATTGCGCGCGCTCTACCAGCCGGTCCATGACCTCGCCGCGCTCAAGAGCCTGCCCGCGCTCGACCGGCATGCGCGCGATTTCATCGCCCGGTCGCCCTTTCTCTGCCTCGGCACCCAGGGGCCCGAGGGCCGGGCCGATGTCAGCCCCCGCGGCGATCCGGCCGGTTTCGTGCGGGTGATCGACGACCGAACCCTGGCACTTCCGGACCGGCCCGGGAACAACCGGCTCGACAGCCTGTCGAACATCGTCGCCAACCCCTCTGTCGGGCTCCTGTTCCTGGTGCCCGGGTTCGACGAAACCCTGCGGGTGAACGGCCGCGCGCGGCTCACGACCGACCCCGACCTGCTCGCGACCCTGCGGGTGCGGGACCGCCTGCCCCGGCTCGCGATCCTGGTCGAGGTGCAGGAGGTCTTTCTGCATTGCGCCAAGGCGTTGCGCCGGTCGCGCCTGTGGGACCCGGGGGCGTTGCGCGACCGGCACGAGATGCCGTCCCTGTCCAGGATGATCCTCGACCAGACCACCGGCGCGCCCGAGGATGCGGAGGAAATGCGCGCGATCGACGCGGCGCTGGAGCGGGACTACGACCGCTCGATGTACTAGCGCAGGCCCCGCTCGCGCGCGTGATACAGGCTGTGACAAAGTGTCCCATTTCCGCCCGCCCTGTGCTACGCTGACCGGGCCGAGACGGGGGGAGATTTGCCTTGGCCTATATGCGTTTTCTACCGCTGATCATCCTGATGTTCTGTGTGCCCCTGGGCGTGTTCCTCGCGCCCATGGTGCCGTTCTGGGGCGGGCTCATCCTCGGCGCGGGCCTGCTCGGGTCGGGGATCGGGATCTATGACCTGATCCAGTCGCGCCACGCGGTGCTCAAGAACTATCCGGTGCTCGCGCGCATCCGCTTCCTGCTCGAAGGGATTCGCCCCGAGATCCGGCAGTATTTCCTCGAAAGCGACCACGAGGAGGTGCCGTTTTCCCGCGAACAGCGCGCGCTCGTCTACCAGAGATCGAAAAATCTCGAAGGGCTGCGCCCGCTCGGTTCGCTCAGGAACCAGCAGCAGGTCGGCCACGAGTGGATCAACCACACCATCGCGCCCCGTCATATCGACAGCGCCGATTTCCGGGTCACCTTCGGGGCGGATTGTGCGCAACCCTATGACAGTTCGGTCCTGAACATTTCGGGCATGTCCTTCGGCGCGCTCTCGCCCAACGCCATCGAGGCGCTGAACCAGGGCGCCAAGGCGGGCGGCTTCGCCCATACGACCGGCGAAGGCTCGATCTCGCGGTTCCACCGCAAACACGGCGGCGATCTGATCTGGCAGGTCGGGTCGGGCTATTTCGGCTGCCGCACGCCCGAGGGGCGGTTCGACCCCGAGGCGTTTGCCCGGCAGGCCACCGACGACCAGGTCAAGATGATCGAGGTGAAGCTCTCGCAAGGCGCCAAGCCCGGGCACGGCGGCATCCTGCCTGGGGCCAAGGTCACCGAGACCATTGCCGAAGCACGGGGCATACCCGTCGGGGTCGACTGCATCAGCCCGGCGTCGCACAGCGCGTTCTCGACGCCGCTCGAACTGGTGGCGTTCATCGACCGGCTGCGCGATCTGTCGGGCGGCAAGCCGGTGGGGATCAAGCTCTGCGTCGGCCACCCGTGGGAATTGTTCGCGATCGCGAAGGCGATGATCGAGACCGGCTCGCAGCCCGATTTCATCACCGTCGACGGCGCCGAGGGCGGCACCGGCGCGGCGCCGGTCGAGTTTGCCGATCACATCGGCGCGCCGCTGCGCGAGGGGCTGATGCTGGTCCATAACACGCTCACCGGGCTGGACCTGCGCGCGCGGACCCGCATCGTCGCCTCGGCCAAGCTCATCAGCGCCTTCGACATCGCCCGGGCCTGCGCGCTCGGCGCGGACAGTTGCAACATGGCGCGCGGCTTCATGTTCGCGCTCGGCTGCATTCAGGCCCAGACCTGCCACACCGGCAAGTGCCCGACCGGCGTGACCACCCAGGATCCCGCCCGCTACCGGGCGCTCAACGTGTCCGACAAGGCGGCGCGGGTGGCGAATTTCCACGCCAGCACGCTGCGTGCGCTGCGCGAAACCGTGGGCGCGAGCGGGCATGGGCACCCGTCGGATCTGTCGCCGCAGCACCTGATGATCCGGATCAACAGCCGCGAAGTGCGCTCCGCCGAGAGCCAGTACGACTGGCTCGAACCCGGTTCGCTGCTGTCGAAAAAGACGGCCCATCCCGCCTTCGCCAAGTTCTGGGCGATGGCCCGGCCCGACAGTTTCGCCCCGGCCGCCTGACCCGCCTGCGCCTGCCCGGACACCGCCGTCCCCCCGCGCGCGGCGGGGCGGCGGCGGTCAGAAGAGGAAGTCGCCCTGGTCGAGATCGCCCAGCGCGACATCCTTGAGGATGATCCTGTCGCCGTTGCGCCCGTCGATCACCACGTCGGCGCCGTCCTGCGCCATGTGGTTTGTCCTGAGGTCGCTCCAGCTCTTGACCGAGCGCAGCCCGCCGAGGTCGAGCACATCGTGGACGCGGCCGACAGCGTCGAAATCCCTGATCCTGTCGACATCCCAGCCGGTGTTGAACACGAAGCGGTCTTCGCCGTTGCCGCCGACCAGGACGTCGTTCTGCTTGCCGCCCTTCAGCATGTCGTCGCCGCCGCCGCCAAACACCTTGTCCCGGCCCTTTTCGCCGGAGACGCTGTCCTTGTTGCCGCCGCCCTTGACGATGTCGCGGCCGTCGCCGCCCTTGAGGACATTCTTGAGCCGATTGCCGTAGATGTCGTCGTCATGGCTGCTGCCGATGACATTCTCGAAATCGCCCGCGAGCCAGGAAAGATCGGTGGGGACATCCAGCGTATTGTCGATCTGGGAAATGGCGATCCCCACCTTGGTCTTGACCAGATCGGTCAGCCTCAGGTTTGGCAGGACGACATACCAGCCCTCCGTCGCATCGGACTGGTCGATCGTGTCGTTCCCCGATGAATCGTAGACCGTGTTGTATAGATCGTTGCGCACGAAGCTCCAGGTCGTGTTGCCGGCATTGGTGTCCGTGCTGCGGCCATAGAGATACTGAAGCGCCAGAACGTCGAGCACCATCGGCGTCTCGGGATCGTAGGCGGTGTCGGAAAACTCGTCGTCGTTATACGACATCACCGTGTAGAGATCGACATCGAGATCCTGCCAGCCCAGCCCCGCAAAGGTCGGGCGCCCGGTGCCGCCGGTGTCGTGCGGGTGTTTCAGACCGAGCGTATGCCCGATTTCGTGGGTGATCACGAACAACCCCTGGCTGCCGGGGCCATAGCTCGGAAGCGCGTTGAACGGGCTGTTGATATTGAAATAGATATCGCCCCGGTTGGTCGTGTTGGGCTGCGGGAAATACCCCAGCGCCCATTGCGAATTGCTCGAGAAATGAACGTTGTAGGCGTCCCACGCCAGGTTGATGTCTGACCCGGCGTTGCGCGCCGTTGCCGGGTCATTGTAGTAGCCGACATAGTTGAACTCGACCTTGACGTATTGCTCGATCGCGTCGAAGGCGTATTCGATCGACTGCCGGGCATAAACCGGATCGTTCCAGTATTCCCCGAATGCCCCGTTCGACAACGACCAGTCGATCGTGCGTGTCGCATCGAGCTGCCATTTGTAGCCGTTGGTCATGGAATCGATCAGATTGTCGCCGGTGATCGCGACGGTCGCGCCGTTCAGATAGGCCAATGCTTTCCCCTCCAATGCCGCCCCGGACGCGCCTTCCCCAGGCGCGCGACCATCTCCCGATGGACCGGGTCATCGCAGCCCTTCTGGCATTCCGGGCCGGATTTTTCCAGCGACAAGAGTGTCGTCCGCCGCAGGGCGGCGCAAGAAGTTTCTCGGGTCCAAACTGTTGCCCGGCGCGCGCGCGCCGATCGTCGAGCAAGACGGCGCGGTCCAGGTGCGTGTCCATGAGACAGCCGGGGCGCGCGCGCGCGGTGGATGTCGCGGTGGATGTGGCGGTGGATGTGGCGGTGGATGTCATGCCACGGGGTCGGACCGGCGCAGCGGGCAGACGATGCCCTGCAGGCGGTGAAGCATTCAGGATACGGCCAGGCGGACCGGACCGGTCGGGCGCCGGCCAGAGCCCGGCCAGAGCCCGGTGAGCGGCCCGGTCTGGTGCACGGTCAGGGGCCCGTGGATGGTGACAGGTATTCGGGTCCGGCGCGCCACAGCCTCGGGCGCGGACCGGTCAGACGATGGCCGAAGCCGTCACGGCAAGCACGGCGAGCAGGACCACATAAATACCGACCAAGGTCGCGAAACTGCCGCCGCGGCGCTGGTATTCCCGGATCAACTGGTCGCGTGTCATCATTGCATTCTCCGTCTGCCCGTTCGGGCGTCGACACGTGGTTTCTGGTCTGCCGCGCTACCTGCGAATCAACCGGCGATCAACTCCCGTTTTCGTGACCGCCAACCGGACCCGGCTTTTCGGTGCCGGCGTTGCAAAAGGGCAAGTGTCGATGCGTGTACCCTGGCCTCGCGCAGATCCTATCACCGGCGGGTAAAAATTGGCCTACCGAAGCGACATCGCGATGTCTGAACGCGGCCCTTTCTGTGAAAGTTGGCGAAATTTCGGTTAAAATTCAAAGGATTTTGCCTGCCGCCCCGAGGCGAGCGGCGCCTAGCCGACGTCGGTGCGGCCGCGCCGGTCGGCACGCAGGTTGGCGTAGAGCACGTGGTTGCGCCACCGGCCGTTGATCTGCAGATAAGATTGCGCGACGCCTTCGTATTTGTACCCCACCTTTTCCAGGAGCCCGCGCGAGGCCGCGTTTTCGGGCAGGCAGCCGGCTTCGAGGCGGCTGAGGTCGAGTTCGGTAAAGGCATAATGCACCACCGCCGCCAGCGCCTCGCGCATGTAGCCCTGGCGGGCATAGGGCGCGCCGACCCAGTAGCCGGTGGTGCCCGCCTGGGCCGGACCGCGGCGGATATGGTCGACGGTAAGCGCCCCAAGCACCGCGCCGTCGCCGCGCCGGACCAGGAACAGCGGCAACGCCGTCCCCTGGGTGATCGAACGATTGGCCCAGTAGACCCGGTTGGTGAAATTCTTGCGGCTGAGGTGGTCGTGCGACCAGGTCGGCTCCCAGGGTTCGAGAAACTCGCGGCTCTGGTCGCGCAATGCCGCCCAGGCAGCGAGATCGCCGTGTTGCGGCGGGCGCAGCGTCATCCGCTCGGTCTCGATCCGGACCCGTTTGGCGCGCCCGAACATCATGCAGCCAGCCTCTCACGGATGGCCGCAAGGCCGGGGGCCGCCTCCGCCGGTCCGTAGAGCGCAAGCGCTGTCCCGGCGCCGCTCACGAGCCCGGTGGCGAAGTCGCGCACCCGGACCAGGTCGACCGCGTCGATCTTGGCCACCGTCTCTTCGAGCGGCACGACACGGCCCCAGATCGCGACCTGGCGGGCGAGCCGTTCGGCGCGCGCGCTGGCGCCTTCGAGCCCCATGAGCAACCCCGCCTTCATCTGCGCCCGCGCCCGGTCGATTTCCTCGACCGTCATGTCCTCGGCGGCGCGTTTGAGCTCGTCGACGGTGATCTCGGCGAGATCGGCGATCTGCTCGCCGCTGGTGCCGGCATAGATCGTGATCATGCCGGTGTCGGAATAGGCCCCGGCCTGGGCGTAGATCGAGTAGCACAGGCCGCGTTTCTCGCGAACCTCCTGGAACAGCCGCGAGGACATGCCGCCGCCCAGCGCACCGGCCCAGGTCTGGGCGGTGTAGATCGCTTCGTCGGAATAGGACGGGCCCTCGAGGCCGAGGGTGAAATGCACCTGCTCGAGATGCTTGAGCTCACGCCGCTCGCCGCCGATGAAGCCCGCCGGCTCGACCTGTTCCGCCCCGCCCCGCGCAAGCGCGCCGAAGATCCCCTCGGCCAGCTTCATGATCTCGTCGTGATCGACCGCGCCGGCGGCGGCGAGGATCATCCGTTCGGGCCGGTAATGCTCGGTCACGAAGCGCGACAGGTCTTCGCGCGAAAATTCCCGCACCCGCTCGGCGGGCCCGAGGATCGTGCGGCCCATCGGCTGGTCCGGAAAGGCCGCTTCCTGCAGCCAGT
>JAGRMP010000436.1 GCA_020441225.1 Maritimibacter sp.
GGTTCATGAAGTGAAACCCCATGAATTTCTCCGGCCGGTCGGTGCGGCTCGCCAGCCGGGTGATCGAGATGGACGAGGTGTTGGACGTGAGGATCGTGTCCGGTTTCAGATGCGGAAGCAGGCTCGCGAAGATCTTTTCCTTGACCCGCTCGTCCTCGGTTGCGGCCTCGACGACCAGGTCGGTCTGGCCGAGATCGGCGATGTCGAGCGTGCCGGTGATCCGGGCGAGCGCCGCGTCGCGGTCCTCGGCCGAGACCTTGCCGCGCGTGACCTGGCGGTCGAGATTGCCGCGGATCGTCGCAAGCCCGGCATCGAGCGCGGCCTGGTCGATGTCGTTGAGGCGTACCTCGTAGCCGGCCAGCGCCAGCACATGGGCGATCCCGTTGCCCATCTGGCCGGCGCCCACGACCCCGATCGTCTCGATAGCCATTCGCTCGCTCCTTCGCGTGTTTGCGCGACCATAGAGCAAAAGCGGGAAGGGTGGGAATGGGCTTGGCGCAGTTTTTTTGCACCTGCAGCATGTCCGCGGCCCGGCCGGTTCACCCCGGCGCCGGCGCGGCGAATGGATCAAATTTGCATCTTAGGCCTTTGGCAAACAATCTCTGCGAATCTCCCGCTCGGGTAAAAGAAGGAATGGGGCGATGGCCTATGACAACCTGGGCGACGGAGCCCTCAACTATTTTCCGTGCCGCTACGGGAAATCCAAACTGACCTTTCGCGGGCCGCGGCGCCGGCTGGACGGGCATTATTACGCCGTCCTCGGCGGAACCGAGGCCTACGGCAAGTTCGTGCCCCGGCCCTATGCGGCCCAGGCCGAGGAGATGTCGGGCGACAAGGTGATCAATCTCGGCCGGATGAACGCAGGCGTGGACGTCTATGTCGGCGATCAGACGGTGATGGACATCTGCGCCGGCGCCGCGGCGACCGTTCTGCAGGTTTCCGGTGCCCAGAACATGTCGAACCGGTTCTACGCGGTTCACCCGCGCCGCAACGACCGCTTCCTGCGGGCTTCCAACCTGCTCAAGACGATCTACCGCGAGGTGGATTTCACCGAGTTCAACTTCACCCGGCATCTGCTGAGCCGGCTCAAGGAGGTCGATGCCGACCGATTCGTCATGGTCGAACAGGAGCTCAAGGATGCCTGGGTCGCCCGGATGAAGACGCTCGTCTCCCACATCGAGAGCCCGGTGGTCCTGCTCTGGCTGGCCGATCATTCGCCGGACGAGGTGACCTCCAGCACGCTCGAGGGCAGCGACCCGCTGTTCGTCGACCGGGAGATGCTGCAAGAGGTCAGGCCCTATGCGGTCGAGATCGTGGAAGTCGTGGTTTCGCCGCAGGAGGTCGACCAGGGTTTCGCCGGGCTCGTCTTTTCCGAGATGGAGGGGCCCGCGGCCCACGGCATGCTCGGCACGCTGGCGCATGAAAAGGCGGCCGCCGCGCTCGTCCCGGTGCTGGAGGCCTTCGGCTGAACCGGGCGTCCGGTCGGCTGCACTGCCGACGACGCGCAAAGAAAAGGCCCGCCGGATCGGCGGGCCTTCCGGGTTTCTGTGCCCCCGGCGCGGGCCGGGGCCGGATCCGGGCTCAGAGCTTGCCCGTCAGCTCCGGCAGGGCCTCGAACAGATCGGCGACCAGGCCGTAATCGGCGACCTGGA
>JAGRMP010000437.1:0-1319 GCA_020441225.1 Maritimibacter sp.
GTATTCCTTGCCGGTCAGATGAACCTGTTTGCCGTCGACCTCGACCGACTTCGAATCGAGGTTGACCGCGACCTTGCCGGTTTCGATCACCGATTGCGCATGGCCTTTCGAGCGGCGGATGATGGCGTGGATGCGGGCGACCAGCTCTTCGCGGTGGAAGGGTTTGGTCATGTAGTCGTCAGCGCCGAAACCGAAGCCCTTGAGCTTGTCGTCGGTATCGTCGGAGCCGGTCAGGATCAGGATCGGCGTATCGATCCGGGCCATGCGGAGCTGGCGCAAGACGTCATGTCCGTTCATGTCGGGCAGGCCGAGATCCAGCAGGATCAGATCGTAGTCGTACAGCTTGGCGAGATCGACGCCCTCTTCACCGAGGTCGGTGGAATAGACGTTCAAATTCGCGTGCGTGAGCATCAGCTCGATTGACCGCGACGTGGTGGGATCGTCTTCGACCAGCAGGATTCGCATGTAACTGTCTCCGCAAACTTTCGTTCTGTTGGTAAACACCTTGGCCCGAAATAGTTAACGGCCCGTTACCGTTGCAGAACTTTTAGCGAAAACATCCTAAGGTTGTCTATATTTTTGCAATTGCGTCGCCTTGAGTGCGGCTTCTCCGTGACGGTCGATGGCCGTTTTCCATTCGAGAAACTCTTCTTTCGACAGCCCGTAGGTCGCGAGCGCGTCTTCAAGCGAGATCAGGTCATGTTCGACGCCGCGCACAACCGCTGCCTTGCGGCTGGCGACCCAGCGCCGGGTTTTGGCCGACGGCAAATCGGCCCGAGTCATGATCGTCCCGTCCCGCAAACGCACGGCCCGCGGCCCGTCCACTTTTTTCAGATACATCTCAGCACCTCTTCGTCTCGCGGCGTCAGACTGACCGCAAGCGCTTAAGGAGAGGTGAAGCCCGGGCTTGTTGTTATCTCCAATTTTCCTATATTCCCGCCTTCGACCCTTTCGGAGGCCTCATGACCGCCATAGAAACCCAACCCCGGCTCAACTCCCTCGGTTTCGCCAAACCCCCGGCCGAGACCCGGGTGGTCGTGGCCATGTCGGGGGGTGTCGACAGTTCCGTGGTGGCGGCGATGCTCAAGGACGAGGGCTATGACGTGATCGGGGTCACGCTGCAGCTCTACGATCACGGCGCGGCGCTGGCGAAGAAGAACGCCTGTTGCGCCGGGGTCGATATCCACGACGCCCGCCGGGTGGCCGAGGAGATGGGCTTTCCCCACTACGTGCTCGACTACGAGAACATCTTTCGCGAGGCGGTGATCGAGGAATTTGCCGACAGCTATCTCGGCGGCGCGACGCCGGTGCCCTGCATC
>JAGRMP010000437.1:1371-1621 GCA_020441225.1 Maritimibacter sp.
CGCGATCTCGACGCCGATTGCATGGCGACCGGGCATTATATCCAGCGCTTCGACGGCGCCCACGGCCCGGAACTGCACCGCGCCGCCGATCCGGTGCGCGACCAGTCCTATTTCCTGTTCTCGACCACGCCCGAACAACTCGCCTTCCTGCGCTTTCCGCTGGGCCATCTGGCGACCAAGGCGGAAACCCGGGCGCTCGCCCGCCGCTTCGGTCTCGAGGTCGCGGACAAGCCCGACAGCCAGGACATCT
>JAGRMP010000438.1 GCA_020441225.1 Maritimibacter sp.
CGCGCCCGCCGCGCCCTGGGGACGGGGGGCGAGAAACCGGCGCGCGAGGAGGGGGAGCGGCAGCAGGAGCGCGGCGAGCGGCCAGAGAAAGGTGATCATGCGGTCCTCCGGATCCAGGCTTCGACCGGGGCGATCAGCCCCGCGACCTTGTCGCGGTCGAGCCTCTCGGGCTGGCGGTACGGGGCTTCGGCGAGAAGGTCGGCGACCTCGGGCGGCAGGCCCTCGGGGCCGCGCGACAGCGCTTCGGCCCAGGCGCGGTTCGAGAGCGGCGCGATGGCGGCGCCGCGTGCGGCCAGCGCCACCCGCCGGACGAGGGCGGCGAGATCGACCGCCACGCCCACCCCCTCGCCGGCTTCGATCCGGGCGCGCAGGGCACCGAGCTCGCCGAGCGCGGCAAAGCGCCGGGTCCGGCGGCGCAGGATGCGCCAGCCGAGCAGCGCGGCGGTGGCGAGGAGAAGGAGCGCGATCAGCGCCCACCAACCCGGCGCCAGCGGCCACCAGCTCACCGGCTCGGGCAGGCGGATGTCGCGCAGGTTTTCGAGCGCGGCCTGTTGCTCCGGGGTGAGCGGCGTCATGCGGCGGACCTCCGGGCGGCGGCGGGTGCGAGGATCGAGCGCGCCGCGTCCTCGGTCGAGAGCGAATGCAGCGCCATGCCGAGCCGCGCGGACAGGGCGCGCAGCCGCTCGCGTCGGGCGGCGAAAGCCTCGGCGTGGCGGGTGCGGTCGGCCCTGGACAGCCCGGCAACGGCCACGGCCGCGGTCCCGTCGCTGAGCCGGCCGCCCTGCGTGGGCAACGCGATCTCCATCCGGTCGTGGATCTCGATGCAGGTCACATGCGCCCGGCGGGCGAGCCGTTGCAGCTCGGTCTCCACCTCCGGGCCGAAATCGGCGAAATCCGAGATGACGAAGGCGAGCGTGCCGGGGCGGCAGACCCTTGCGAGGCGTTTGAGGGTGCGCGCGAGCCCGGGTTCCGGCCCGGTGGGCGCGTCGATAAGCGTGCCCGCGCTCAGCCGGTGGATGAGGCCCACGAGCGCCGCGCGGGTGCGCGCGGGCGGGATCTCGACCAGCCCTGCGCGGGTCAGGATCTCGGCCCCGACCCGGTCGCCGCCGTCGTGTCCGACCCAGGCGAGCATCGCCGCGACCTCGGCGGCGAGATGGGCCTTGAACCGCTTGCGCGTACCGAATTGCATCGGCGTACGCAGATCGACCAGCAGGAAGACCGGGCGTTCGCGCTCCTCGTGGTAGAGCTTGGTCCAGGTCCGGTCGCTGCGCGCCGACAGCCGCCAGTCGATGCTGCGGGGCTCGTCGCCGGGCTGGTAGGCGCGGCTTTCGGCATATTCCATGCCGTGGCCCCTGAACACGCTGGGGTTGGCGCCCCAGAGATGGGTCGAGACCCGGCCGCCGGGGGCGAAGCCGGTCACCGCGCGGTCGGGCCGGGCGCGGATCAGCTCGGCGGGGGCGGCTTCGATGCCGGGCGCGTAGTCGCGTGCCATTTTCGCCTCCTCAGGTGACCGGCACGAGGTCGAGCAGCCGGTCGATGAGCCCGTCGGAGGTCAGCCCGTCGGCCTCGGCCTCGAAGGTCGGGATCACCCGGTGGCGCAGAACGTCGTGGACGACCGCCTGCACGTCGGAGGGCGCGGCATAGTCCGCGCCGCGCATCAGCGCATGGACCCTTGCGCAGCGGTCGAGCGCGATGGTGCCGCGTGGCGAGGCGCCCCAGGCGACGGACCCGGCAAGGGTCGCGTCCCAGACCTCCGGCCTGCGCGTCGCCTGCACCAGCGCGATGATGTAGGTCTCCAGCGCGGGCGAGACATGGATGTCGAGCGCGGCCGCGCGGGCGGCGAAGATCTCGTCTTGCGTGATCTTCACACCGGTCTCGCCGGTCTCGCCCGCCGCCTCGCCGCGCGCGATCGCCAGGATCTCGTGTTCGCTGGCGCTGTCGGGATAGCCGATGCGGATATGCATGAGGA
>JAGRMP010000047.1:0-2392 GCA_020441225.1 Maritimibacter sp.
CGAGGATGGCGACGGCGCCTTCCGCTCGATGTCGGCGGCGCTGAAACGCGCCGGGATCGTCGCCTCGGAAATCGACTACATCAACGCCCATGGCACCTCGACCATGGCCGACACGCTGGAGCTCGGCGCGGTCGAGCGGCTGCTCGGCGACCACGCGCCCAATGTCACCATGTCCTCGACCAAGAGCTCCATCGGCCACCTGCTGGGCGCCGCCGGCGCGGTCGAGGCGGTGTTCTCGATCCTGGCGATGCGCGACCAGGTCGCGCCGCCGACGATCAACCTCGACAACCCGGCGGTCGAGCCCCGGGTTTCGCTCGCGCCCAACGTGGCCGAGAAACGCAGGATCGACACGGTGATGTCCAATTCCTTCGGCTTCGGCGGCACCAATGCGTCGCTGATCCTCGGCCGGGTGCCTGAACAGGGCACGGCCTGATGTGGCGTAACCTCGCCTCCACGGCGCTGTCGATGATGGTGCTGCTGCTGGTCGTCGCCGGCGGTCTCATTGCCTGGGGCAAGACCCAGTACGAGGAGCCCGGGCCGCTCGACGTGGCGGTCTGCCTCGAAGTGAAATCGGGCGCGAGTTTCGGCAGCGTCTCCGAGGCGCTGGCCGCGGACGGGGCGATCTCGTCCCCGGCGATCTTCCGCCTCGGCGCCGAGTATTCCGGCAAGACCGCGGATCTCAAGGCCGGCAGCTTTCTCGTCCCGGAAGGCGCCTCGATGGCAGAGATCACCGACATCGTCACCCGCGGCGGCGCCTCGACCTGCGGCACCGAGATCGTCTACCGGATCGGCATCACCAATACCGAGATCCAGCTGCGCGAGCTCGATCCCGCGACCCAGCGGTTCGTCACCCAGGTCGAGTTTGCGCCCGATTCCGAGAGCATTCCGGCCGAATACCTTCGCCTGCGCGACGCGGCGGGGACCCGGTTCCGCATTTCCATCGCGGAAGGGGCGACCAACTGGCAGATCGTCGATGCGCTCGACAAGGCCGATTTCCTCGCCGGCAGCGTCGCCAACGTTCCCGACGAGGGACTGCTGGCGCCCGACAGCTACGAAGTGGTGAAAGGCGAAGAACGCGGGGCCCTGGTCGCGCGCATGGCGGCGGCGCAGGAGACCCGGCTGGCCGAAGCCTGGGCGAACCGGGCCGACGATCTGCCCTATGGCACGCCGCAGGAGGCGCTGATCATGGCGTCGATCGTGGAGAAGGAAACCGGCATCGCCGACGAGCGGCGCGACGTCGCCTCCGTCTTCCTCAACCGCCTCGACCGCGGCATGCGGCTGCAGACCGACCCGACGGTGATCTACGGAATCACCGGCGGCAAGGGGTCGCTGGGCCGGGGCCTGCGCCAGTCCGAGCTGCGCGCCGAGACCTCCTACAACACCTATGTGATCGACGGGCTGCCGCCGACCCCCATCGCCAACCCCGGGATCGCCTCGATCGAGGCGGCGTTGAATCCGACCGAGACGGATTACATCTTCTTCGTCGCCAAGACCCTGAACCCGGCCGACGGCCATGTCTTCTCGTCCACGCTCGAGGAGCACAACGCCAACGTCGCGAAACTGCGGGCCCTGGAAGAGGCCCAGGGGGCGCAGTAACGCCCACGGCCGCCGTCGGCCTCACGCGCGCAGCGGGGCGGCGCACCGGATGCCGCCACGGGCGATGCGCGCTGCGGCGCAGCGAAAGCGCCGCCCGCACCGCCAGCCGGCCCCGGGCCGCGGCGGATCGGATGCACCGAACCGCGGCGGCAGGCGCTTGCCCCATCGGGAGGTCCATCCGGTCCCGGCGTTCAACCGGCGAAAACTAGCCGGAGTCCCGCTCGGGGACGTGGGGGTGGTGTCACCTTGCCGCATGGGGGAAACCCCAACTACCTGTACGCGCTAGGATTGCTTAATCTCTGGCATGTCCGGGGGCGGCGTGTATTTCGCGGTTAAGCCCCTGGGGTGTGCACTACCAGTTTTGCCACTGATTGGTGGTTGTTCCTGTCGCGAGTTTCGGGCCGTGCCTTCTGGTGCGGCCCGTGTTCTTTCAGGTCCGGTTTTCCCGGGGCGCCCGTCCGAAGGTCTGTGCAGGTGCAGAATCGCGCGACGGGCACGGGGCAGAAGGCAGAGAGCAGAGGGCAGGGGACCGGCGTCAGTTCCCGCCGATCCTGGCGAAGGCCCCGGCGGTCTCGGCGGCCCGGGCAATGGCGCGCGACTTGTTCACCGTTTCCTGAAACTCGGCCTCCGGGTCGCTGTCGTAGACCACGCCGCCGCCCGCCTGGATGTAGAGCTTGCGGTCCTTCACCACGGCGGTGCGCAGCGCGATGCACATGTCCATGTCGCCCTGGGCCGAGAAATAGCCCACGCCGCCGCCGTAGACGCCGCGTTTCTCGGGCTCCAGCTCGTCGATGAT